>NZ_AZAY01000025.1 GCF_001021165.1 Marinitoga sp. 1197 | reverse complement strand
CTAAATCATATGCAAGTCCATTGGTTAATCCTGGTTGTCCTGCTGCGTTGTGCCATATTAATTCTTTTACTTTTTCATCGAATATTTGTCCTGTTTCTGTTTCGTGTTGTGAAAGTAAATCATATACTTGTTCTTTTGTAAAGTATGGCACTTCTAAGTGTTCTGCTATGTTGAATGGACTGGCATTGTCTTCTAATATTCCACTTAGATATCCTACGCTTATTAATATTACACTTCTGAGTTTGTATATTTGTTTTTTGTGATATATACTTCGTATTATATGCAAAAATTCATTCATTATACTTTCATCTAATCTTTCAAATTCATCTATCATAAATACTATTTCTTTGTTTGTTTTTTTATATATTTCTAATATTGCTTCTCTTATTTCATCCAGTTCTTCTAATGTTTTCAATTCAATTTTTTGATTATATCTATATTCAATGTCATCTTCTATATCTCTGATAATGGTTTTTAAAAAACTTTTTAAACTTTTTTTTCCGTAACTTTCAAAGGATATAAATATTGGTAAATATTTATCTTTTATTTTTTCAACTATATCATTTAATAATGTTGTTTTTCCACTTTGCCTTGGCGCTGATACTGTAAAATATCTCCAATTTTCTATATGGTCAAGCGCTTCTTGCATTATATCGGGTCGGTCAACATAATAACATGTTTTTTTATCAACAGGACCACTTGTGCAGAATCTTCTCATGATTCACCTCCGTATAACATACCTCCGGTAGGGTATTGGATTAAAAACTTTAGATTTGAATTAAAACAAAAAAATTCTGAGCTGTCGCTCTCCTCCGGTGTTACACGCCTACGGCGGGTTATAAGATAAAAATTTAATATTTTAAAATTAAGTTGTCTAAAAAATCTCAAATGAAACGAAGGCTCGAAGATTGCCCTTACACGCTACCGCGGGTATAGGATAAAAGATTTTTATTATATAATTATAAATCTTTTTCCCTTAGATTTTTTATCCTAAAAAATCTAAGCGTAAATGGAAGCCGTCAAAATTACATGGATGTAATTTTGAGCGAAACAATACATGATGTATTGTTTGAGCGACGGCTGAGAATTAATAATTTTAAGGATAAGCAATCGAGCTGCCTGAGTGAATTTGACTTTTTAGACATCGTAATTTATTATTTTAAATAATAACTTTTCAATATTTTCAAAGAAAATATTCACATCTACGGTGGATTATTTGATTAAAAAATTAGATTTTAAAAATAACTCTAAAAAATTAAAAACTTAATTTTTTAGAACGCTTTAAATGTTTGAAAAACAGATATTTTCGCTTGCAGCGTGTTAATGATATTGTTCTTTCGGGATAAATACAAGTCTCAAATTTTTCTTTAACATAATAATTACTTTTTTCGGTTATAATAATATTGTATATGACAATTTCTATAATTCTATCTTCGCTTTTTGGATTAGGTTTATATCTAAAACACAAAATTCATTATTTTTCACTAATTTCAACATTTTTACTATTATTAATTAAGTAATTTAATCACTAATACGTTTAATCTGTCATTAGAATTGTTTATTATTCCATGCTCAATATTTTTATCACAATAAATCATGTCATTTTCATTTACATCGATTTTTTCATCAGATAACTCAACTACACCTTTTCCTTTAGAAATAAAAAATATTGCATCAAATGGTGTGGAATGTTTTTTTACAACTTCTCCTGATTCTAAACTGATTAAAACTATTTCTAATTTTTTTGAGGTTAATAATTTTCTCGCATCAAAATTTACTTCTGATAATTTTTCTAATGAATCATATTTAATAATTTTCATATTATCCCTCCTGATAATTTTAGATTATAAATAATTATACCACAGTGGTGATAAATATATGATAACTTCAATATGGCAAGACCCTTCAACTAAGGAATTTTATTTTAAAGAACATATTAACTCTAAACTTAAAAAAGAGCATAAATATTTCAATTTGATTTTTGAAGATGTTTATATAGATAAAGTTGAAAAAATTCTGTCCAAATACAGAATAAAAAGTTTTGTTAACATTGATTTTAATTGGAAAGATATATATGGAAAAAATTTGATAAATACAACTCTTGACATTTCTTATAATCTATTTAAGAAGATTTCTGATGAATTGGAAAGAAATAATATTTATGTGTATGGAAAAAACATAATGAATATATTTAGCAAAAACATATCCGAAAATCCTGATGATAAAAAAGTTTGGTTTTTAGATATTGAAGTTACAAGTGAAAACGTGGATGATTATAATGGTTATATTACTTCAATTACATATTATGATACTTATAAAAATGAATATTACGCTTTTGTTGTATATAATAAAAAACTCTATTCTAATAAAAATATTATATTTTTTGATTCTGAAAAAAATATGTTGAAATATTTTAGTGAAACAATAAAAAAGGATCAACCTGATATTATAACAGGTTGGTTCTCAAATGGATTTGATATTCCTTATTTAATAAAAAGAGCCGATATTTATAATATAAATTTAAGTGTAATTCCATATTTAAAACACTCTTCATATCAAAGTGATGGCCGATTTTATAATAATATTCCCGGCATAAATTTAATAGATTATCTTGAATTATATAGACGATATGTTTTAGATAAGCCCGCATCATATAAATTAGATATTGTTGCCAAACATCACAAAATATTAGGTAAAACCGAACATAAGGGATTCAATTATTATAATAAAGATATGAAAAAATTTATTGATTATATTTTTAGAGATGTTGAAATCCTCGTAAAACTTGAGAATAAATTAAAATTAATAGGTTTGATATGTTCTTTACAATCATTAATAAGGATTCCATATAATTTGTTATTTGGAACTTCTATTTCTATTGAACATTTTATTCAACAATTTATTTTAAAAAATAAAATTACTTTTAGATTTTATGAAAGAGAAAAAAATGATATAAAAATAACTGGTGCTATTGTTTTAACTCCGCCAAATAAAACATTTGATAATGTCATTGTACTAGATTTTACCTCTCTTTATCCAAATATAATTGCTACTTATAACATTTCTCCAGAAACACTTGTGTATAGTTCGAATTATAATGAAAAGCATATAGACCTTGGAAGAATTCTTGTTGAAGAAGAAAATGATGTTTATAGACCTTTGAAGTTTTCTTTAAAAAAAGAGGGAATAATACCTGCATTAATAAAATTCTTTTTAAAAGAACGTTTATATTATAAAGAATTAAAAAAAAATACAGATCCTGACGACCCTAACTATGTTATATATGATATTAAACAATATAATTATAAAATACTTCTAAATTCAATATATGGAGTATTAGGAACTGATAATTTTGCACTTCATGATACAAGAATTTATCTAGCTATTTTAGCTGCCGCAAGATCTGCATTAAGATTTGTAAATAACGAATTGAATAATCATCATTTTAAAAACATATTTATAAATGGAAGATATATTGATTTCAAAACAAAAGTGCTTTATTCCGACACAGACAGTTCTTTTAACCATATAGAATGTGATGAAAAACTGAATAAAAAAGATATTTTTGAAATAGGAAATTTTTTAACAAATTATATTAATGAAAGCATTTCAAAAAAATTAATAACCAAATTTACAAAAGAGAAAATTGAATGCACTTTAAATATGGAAGTTGATAAAATTTATAAACGAGTTCGTTTTTTTGGAGTAAAAAAACGATATTTTGGATATGATTTTGACAGAAAAATCATCACACATGGTGTGGAAATTGTACGAAAAGATACTCCAGATATTTTGAAAAATATCCTGTCTTCTCTCTTTTTAAAAGCGTTAGATAATGAATTAAAAATGGATGATTTTATATTTTACTACAACGAACTGAAAAAACTCCCATTAGAAGATATTGCTATAATAAAAAGTATTAGAAAAAAAGATTTTACAAAATATAAAACATTGCCAAACCATATAAGATCTGCTATTTTTATGGAAAAAGTTTATGATTTTAAATTTAATTATGATGATAGATTATTATATTATTATATAAAGTATTATAATTTCAAGCATTTTGGAATTATAAAAAATATTTTTAATAAGAATCAAAGTGGAAAGATTTATTATATATCTGCTAGTATTGAAAGGAAACATCTTGAAGATTTCAAAAAATTATTATATAATGATTTTGAAATAGATTATTTTACTCTTTTCAAAAAACAAATTCTATCATCTTTAAAACAATTTTCTGAATATAAAGATTTAATTGAAAAAACTGAATTAAAAATAAAGTTAATGGAAGGATATCCTTTAAAAACTGAACAATTAAAATTATTTAAGGAGGAAACATAATGGAAAAATTAATGGAAAAATACGCTGAACTTTTAGTAAAAGTGGGAATTAATGTACAGAAAGGGCAAAGAGTTTTTTTAAGATCTACTATAGATGCTGTAGATTTCACGCGAATAGTTGCAAAAAAAGCTTACGAAGCTGGAGCAAAAGAAGTATATACAGTATATAGCGATGAATATATGTTATTTTTAAAATTAAAATATGCTAATGATGAGTTGTTAAATGAATTTCATCAATGGGAAGTAGATATGGCAAAATATTTTTGTGATGAAAAAGGTGCATTTTTAAGTATTATAGGTTCCGATCCTGATATATTAAAAACAATTGATCCACAAAAAATTGGGCAATATTCCAAAACAAGGCAAACTGCTATGAAGGATGTATCAAAAGTTATAATGGCCGACAAAGTTTCATGGTCAATTGGTGCTGTTCCTTCAAAAAAATGGGCAGAAAAAGTATTTCCTAATTCTGATAACCCTATACAAGAATTATGGAATGCAATATTAAAAACCGTTAGAGTTAATGAAAATGAAGATCCAGTTCAATTATGGAATAAACATTTAAATAATTTAAAAGAAAAAACAAAATATTTAAATAATAAACAATATGATTATTTAAGATATGAAGGCCCTGGTACTGATTTAACTGTAGGATTACCAAAAAATCACAAATGGTTAGGCGGTGCCCAAAAAAATGAAGATGGAATTATTTTCCTTCCAAATATTCCAACCGAGGAAGTATTTACAGCACCTCATAAAGATAAAGTAAACGGATATGTTAGAAATAGCAAACCATTGGTATACGGTGGGAACGTAATCGATGGTTTTACAATGGAATTTAAAGATGGAAAAATTGTTAAAGTAACAGCAGAAAAAGGTGAAGATATATTAAAACAAGCTATATCTTTAGATGAAGGCGCTAGTTATCTTGGAGAAGTTGCTTTAGTTCCTGTTGATTCTCCAATCTATCAATTGAATGTAGTATTTTACAATACATTATTTGATGAAAATGCTGCTTCACATTTTGCTTTTGGAAGAGCGTATTCTACGTGTGTTGAAAATGGTGAAAATATGAATGAAGAAGAATTAAAAACTGTTGGTTTAAATAATAGCATTACACATGTTGATTTTATGATTGGAAATGAAGAGATGAATGTATACGGTATAAAAAATGGAAAAGAAGAGTTAATTATGAAAAGTGGAAAATGGGTAATATAATAAAATCTCCCTCAACGGGAGATTTTATTATATAATCTTTTTATTGTATCTATAATCAAATCTTTTTTCGCAATCTTTAATACCCATAATTTTGGAATTTCATTAAATCCATAATACGCTCCTGCTAATTGACCTATTATTGCCCCAATAGTATCAGTATCTCCTTTAAAATTTATAGCTGTTAAAACAGCATCTTTAAAATTATCTGTATTATAAAAAGACCATAATGCAATTTCAAGCGAATCAAGAGATGTTGAGGAAGATATTATCTGGCTTTCACTTTTATATTTAATATCAACGATTCTCAACTTAACATCATATATCAAATCCATATGCTTATGCACTTCATCCATCAAAAATTGTTTATCTTTTCCATTAATAGCCTGATGTAATATTCCTCCAAACAATTTGCAAGAATGTATTGTAAATATATTATTATGGGTTGTATAGGCACTTTGTCCAGAATAATATATAGCATCTTTAAATGAATTTTTAAAATACATTGGAACAGGCGCTAACCTTGCCAATGGTTTATTGGAATCCTTTTCTGTAATTTCAACAAAAGAATTATTATTTTCATAATATACAAGAGCTTCCATTGTCTGGTTATCTATACCAAATGCCTTATTTTTTGATGATATGTAACCTTCATCTATCCATTTTATATATTTTCTCATCTGACTTTTCAAATCAAACCCATCTTCAATTAAGCTTTCTGCAAGGCACAAAGCCATTGAAGCACTATCAGTCCATTCACCTGCATTTAAATTATATACTCCACCACTCGAAAAATCCTTTATATGTTCTACATCTATATTTTTATAGGGAGCCCCTAAAGCATTTCCGACAATCAATCCAAATAACGCACCTGCAAATCTATCCTTTAAATTATTCACAATTATGCCCCCTTTCTAAAGATTAATTAATTTTATAGGGTGTCCAATTAGTAAAGTAAGCGAAAACTCGCAGATTGTCCGAAAAAATAACGAATGATGCCGGTCAATTTTGCACGGATGCAAAATACCGAACATGGATGTGAGTCTGATACGACCGGCGAGAATGAGCTATTTTTGAGGATTAACAATCAAGGTTTGCGCGACTTTACTTTTTGGACATCGTATTAATTTTATTATACCCTAAAAAATTTAGAAATTACAAGGGGTGATATAGTGAGAATAAAAAGAAAAGAATTTCTAATAGAAATGATTATCGAAAAATTAGAAAATTATAAAGAGAACATAAAAGATGAAAATTTAAGAGTTTTAGATCTTATTGATAAAAATATAAAAGATATTGACGATATAAGAAAATTAATAGGAGAAGATAATGAATATTACGATGGAAAAATAGATATGACACTTGAAATGCTAAAAATATTTAAAGAGGATATAACAGTATCTAAAATAGAACAGATTATAAAAGTATTAAGGAGTGATTTAAATGACAGAATATGAAAGAGGATATGAAAATGCATTAATGAGAGTAATAAGGATAGCAGAAAATATAGAAGATAGAAACTTATTAATAAAAATATTAGATCTCATATATGAAGTATATAAAATAGAAAAAGGCGATCAGCACACAAGTATGCCAACCGCCAACACCAAGACCCACGCCAATGAGTCCGACAAAATTAATTATAGCAGAAAAAGTCTTGAATTACAAGAGGGTGGGGAAATTGTACAAAGAAAACAAAGTAACTAAAACATTCAATGTTGCAACCTTATTCATAGAATTTCAAAAATTAGCTTTAGAAAAACATTATGAAGCAACAATATATAAAGTATATAATTATTTGTTGTTTAAATTAAATGAAAATTTTTTTAACAATCCTATTAATAATGTAAGTATAAATAAAATATCAAAAGAAATAGAAATGAGTAAAACAACAATAATAAAGATATTTCGTTTTTTAAAACAAGAGGGATTAATATACTATGAAAGCAAATACAACAAAACAAAAATATACTTTGGAGAATTAGCCAGGGAAAAAATCAGAGAAGAACAAGCTAAAAAGATACAGCAACAGAAAAAAATAGAAATAGAAAAAGAAAGTGAAAAATTAAAAGTATTAAAACATATATTATCAGAAGAAAGTTATAAAGAATTAATTCTATATGCAAATTTTCTAAAAGTTGAGATACAAGGGAAAGAAATAATATTTGGAACAGAAAACAATTTTGTAAAAGATCACATAAGAAAGAAATTATTATACAAAATGCAAAAAGAAATAAAAGAATATAATTTAAAATTGATATAGTTCTGAGCAACTCTTAATGTTATAATGAAACAATGATTTTTATTTTATTAGTGGAGTGCTCAGAACATATAAAAGCCAACCAAAAAGCTCTTTAGGGTATATTGATAACAACAAATATTTAACGGATTAGTGGGCAAAAGGTTGGCTTTTATTTTAGTCTTAATAAAGGGGGTAATATGGGGTGGTAGCAGGAATTGACGTAGGGAAAAAAGCGCATTATGTAAGTATAAACCAAAAAATCAAAAGATTTTCAACAAAAGATCCAAACAAGCTAAAGAAATACTTAAAAGAAAAAGGCATAAAAGATGTAATATTGGAACCCACAGGAGTATACTCGATACCGCTAATAGAAAAATTATATAAAGAATTTAATGTATATGTAGTACCAACATATCTAATATCGAAATACAAAGGGAACAAATCACAAAAAAACGATGAAATAGATGCAAAAATACTTGAAATGTATTATTATACTAAAGAAAAACAATTTATAAAATACAAAGTTGACAGAAAATATATAATAGCGAAAAGATTAAACTTAATGATGTCAGAAAGGGAAAGTTTAGTAAAAGCAAAAACCAGAGAAATAAACAGGTTAAGAGAAGAATTATACGTAACAGACGAAAACACACAGGATTTAACAAAATCGAAATTAATAAAATATGCATTAAATACAGAAAACAGCTTATTAATTTTAAGAGCGAAAAGAATACAGAATTTAGAAGAATCAAAAATGTTATTAGAAAAAAAGATCAAAGAATACATAGAGAAACACAGATTTATAAAAGAACAAATAAGAATAATAATGACAATACCTAAATTCTCATATTTTGATGCATGTATAATAATATCAAAAATAATAGACGTAAAAAGATTTAAAACAGTAAAAGAATTCAAAAAATTTTTAGGTTTTGGAGTAACAAAAGAAGAATCAGGAACGAGCATAAAAAAGACGAAAAAAATAATATCCCACAAAGTATTTAAAGCAAAAATGTATATGTTTATAATAAGGCACATGCAAAAAAGCGGGGATAATAACATAAAAAGAGCAATATACTATTACAAATACAAATACAACAATCACTTCAAAGCAGTAATGAAAGTAGCGGCAAAAATAATAATACGCATATATTATCTATTAAAAAACTTAAAAAAATACGATCCAGCAATAGAATACATTGACAGAAAAACATTAATATTAGTAAGAGAAATAATAGAAATAGAAAACAACAAAATAACAAACAAAAAAACTAAAAAGTATAAAAACAACGAAAAAATACTAAAAGCATTAAAAGGAAATTTAATAATATATACAAATTAACGGCCGAAATTAGCCGTTTTTTTGTTATTTATATATAATATTATATCTTTTTATACTTTGATATACTTAGAGGCTAAAATTTTAGCGGACAAAAAATGTATATTTATATGAAAAACTATAAAAAACTGTAAAAAAAATCGTACAAATTTGTACGAAAAAATATTTTTATTTATACAAAGAACGGCCAAATTAATGCACAAAATAGGCCGTTCTTTTGTTATAAACTGTGCAAATTACCATCTTGAAATTGTACGCATAAAAAGAACAAAATAACAATGAATCGCACAAAAAGCGATAAAAAAAACAAGGAGGTAGAAAACATGGATAAATTATTAGACTATTTAAAAACAAACTGGAAAGATTTAGCAGCAGGAGCAGCAGCAGGAGCAGCGGGACTATTTATAGTATTAAAAATGACAAAAAAAATAAAGAAATAAGAGGAGGTAAGAGACTATGAATCAAAGAGTAATATCATTAAGTGATGAATGGGCAAATTATAGCAGTACAGTAAGTTTAAAAGCAGGACAAGCCATAAAGATACTTGAAGTAGTACCGCCAAGAAAAAGTGCATTTGTAGTATTAAACAATCCAGCAATAAGAATGAAATTAAGAGACGCATCAGGAAATGAATTACCAGCAGACACAAAAATATGTTTTGCTGGAAAAAGCTCAAAAGAAATGTTAGCAACACAATTAAGTGCAGAAAAAGAATACAGAGCGTACAGAGAAATAACAGAAAGCGATCAATACAACGAAAAGTACCAAGAAGCATTAACCTTTCCTGTAGAAAATGATCTATTATTTGAAGAATTAGAAAAATTAGAAATTTTTGTTGAAGTATCAGCAGATACAACATTAGATTTAACAAAATCAAAAATAGAAATACCAGCAGTAGAAATGACAACAGCTGAAGTACAAGAAATGGACTTATTAGGAGCAGATTATGAAGTAGATATACCAGAAGAATATGAAGAATATGAAGAATATTGAGGTGATATGAATGAATACAGTAAAAACATTATTCTTAAATGATTTTGAAAAATATACAAATGTAATAAACAAAGACTCAAAAGTCCTGGAATTTGACGTTCCAGGGCAAAAAATATATCAAATTGATAGTTCAAGACCATTTAGAATGAAATTAGCAACCAAACACGAAAAAACTAATTATTCAATCAGCGCAACAGAATTTAATATAACAGTAGAAGGAAAAATAGCTATTGTTGACACCGATGATTTAACTAAATCAGTACATGCAGAATTAATTGAATCCAACGGGACAGTACATAAATTAGGAATAAAGGCTATAGACAGTATAGGAAAAAAAATAACGCTTACAGCAGCAACAACAGGAATAACAGGAACATTAAAAGTATACTATCTATTTTTAGATGGATACTATAAAGTTGCATGGGAAGCACCGCTTGGATCATCAACAGAAATAAAAGCATTTAACAAAGGATCATTAGGCGATTTAAATAGCAAAAAAATATTCGAAAGTTCATATTATTTACCATACATAGCTTTACTTGATGATTTTATGCTTCAAGTATATATAAATGCGCCAGTAGTAGTTGATTTTAATAATCCTTTGACTTTTATTGAAATACCAGTAATAGAATTTGAAAAAGCAGAATTTGAAGAACTCGCAGCAAGTATGGGATACAGTATAGAAATGGTACTTGAACATCAAAGAAAGTTATAAGCGAGGTGAAACAATGGATATATTAGGAGGAATATTCAACGCTGCAAAAGGAGTAGTTGGATTTGCAAATAATTTATTAAATGGTGGAAGCAAACCAGCGCCAGCACCAAGACCAGCGCCAAAACCACAACCAATAGTTATAAAAACAGAAGAAAAGAAAAAAGATAACACAATGTTATTTGCAATATTAGGACTTGCTGGAGTTTTATTAATAGTTTTAGTAATGAATAAGTGAGGTGATTAAATGAGATTAAGACAAATGAGAATAAACCGTTTAAGATTTACACCAGGTAAAATAAAAAAACCGCCAAAATCAATAGGAATGAGACGTCTAGGAATAATGCCGCATAAACCAAGGCCAAGGCCAAGACCTAAGCCTACTATTCATAAAAAAATAAATAAAATAGGAATGAGAAAACCAGGTATTGTAAAACCTATTAAAGTCTCTCACGTAAAAAAAATAAAACAAGCAAAAAAAACCATACCTATAAGCTGGAGTCCTTTTGATTTCTTTAAAGGAGCTGCTAATTTAGTTGGTGGAGTTGTTGGAGGTGTAACAAAAACCATAGGCGGTGTAGTAGGATCCGTTTTAAGACCAAAACATAAAACTAAACCCAAGCCAAAACCAAGACCGAAACCAAAACCAGTAAAACGGGTGATTAGAAGAACATATACACCTAAGTCTACACCTGTTTTAACGCCAAGAAAAACAGTAAAACCTATAAGACAAATAAGAAAACCTGTAAAGAAGTTACAAATTGCAGCAGAAGTTGATCCCACAAATGGGAGAACAAGAGATACATCAAGATACACAAGAACAACTGTTAAAACAAGAACAGAAAACAAAAAAAGTTTCTTACCTATTGTTCTTGTTGGAGCTGCAGCAGTTGGAGGATTCTTGCTTTTAAGGAAGTGAAAATATGGATCAATTAATTAATTTTATAAGTAATGTTGGATTACCAACAGCATACAGCGCATTTTTATTATATTACACAGTAAGAGAAATAAAAAAGAGTCTTGATAAAAATACAGAGGCATTGGAAAAATTAAGAGAAGATATATATAAACATTATTTGAGAAAGGAATGATATTATGTTTAATTTAAGGTTTATTGTGCCAATGATAATAAGTCTTGTACCGTTTTTGAAAAGTGCAATAAAACAGATGTTTATTGATATTTTAGAAAGATTAAGAAAAAAAATTGATGAAAATGATGAAAAATTAGCCCAAAGTGCAAAAGAAGAAATTTTGACTTTTTATGAAGATCATAAAGAAAAAATACCCGAAGAGTTACAAGGAGTAACAAAGAAAGCATTTGAAGTATTAGCTGATCTTGTATATTCAATAATTGATCATGCAGATGATGCGGCAGGGTTATTAACGGAGGTTGCAAAAATAATCGAGGTGATTTAATGAAAGAAGTTATAAAAAAGATAGTTATAGATACTTCTAAGCAATTGATAGATAAAGAATATAGAGAAAAAGGTACAGGAATTGTAGTATTACAAACACCAAAAGAAGCAACAATAAAATTCGATAGTACCTTAAGTCAGGAAATCCCACTTCAGGATATAGAAAGTATAAATCTTGTAAGTTTTGACAAATTTTATATATCTTGTCCAGCAGATATTGCACCACTTGAAATTTTAGTGTTAAAAGAAAACATATATGTTGATGCAAATACAAATTACAGAATAATAAACGATAATATAAAATTCTTACCAATGTTTTTTGCTGGTGGCATTCAAGGAGGAAATAATTTTGATTTTGAAGAATTAAATGGAACAACATCTAAAACATTTCAAAAAAATGGAATTATGCCGTCAATTACAGGATTTCAGGTATTTGGAGATATAACCAATTGGCAGATTTTTGTTACACTCGAACCGTTACCAGTAGTATATGGAGGAACGCTAACAATAAAAGAATACCCTAAAGAAATTGCGTCATCTACTTTTGTAAGACTTGTAGCAAGAGCTATAACTTTTCAACCATTAGCAAATGCATCACCAATTAATGTATATATTGAATATTTCGAAACACAATAATAGAGCTATTTTGCGCTTCTAAAATAAGAGGTTTTAAAGGCGATATAAATTTTTATGTGCATGATTTATTTCAAAAACAATTAAAACACGCTTAAAAAGGCAAATACAGTTTAACAGGAGGTTAAGAAAATGGCTAGAAAAAGAAGAAAAGCTAAATCAAATAAAGGTTCTAATGCATTGAAGAAAATTGTAAGAGAAGCTAAGAAAATATATAAACATAGTGCTATTTCATGGAAAAATGCAATTAAAAAAGCCAGTAAAAGATATAAAAGTGGGAGAATCTAATATGAAATTAAAAGAATTGTTCAATATAATAGCATCTGTAAAAAAATATCCCCCCCTTGATATATTATCTTTAGCTTTTGCAGAAAGTTCTTTTAATCCAACCGCACGTAACCCCGCAACAAATGCGGTTGGACTTTATCAAATGACCCCATGGGCAATTAAAAGAGTTAGAGCAGAAGATATGAATATATTTGATCCTATTATTGCAACAAAAGTTGTATGCAATTTTTTAGATTTAATTGAAGAAATGGATTTATACAAGCTTGATGAATACAAAAATACAAAATTTTATCAATATTTAAGCGATTTTGAAAGATTGGCTATTTTGTATCATTACGGATTAATGGGAGCAAAGAGTAGATTTAAATTAAATTTCGTGAATAAACAAGATAAAGAAACTCTGATTTATATTTCTAATATTAGAAAAGGTAAGCTAATTGCATTGGAGTTGATACAATGTGGACTCTTAAAGATTTAAAAGAAATTGTAGAAGATAAATTTATTAAAACAAAGCCTTTTGATGTTGAAACAGGCTTAAATGAAATAGAAACAACAAAAGCATTTATAGAACAACTAAAAAAATACAATATAGCGATCAAAACTTTAAATGATATTCCTTATTTATTCTATCTTTTAAGGTATTCTGATGATGAATTTACTACAAAATTACTTTCACAAAAACATGAAGATTTGATGCAAACAGCAAGAGCAACTATCTATTCGTTAAAAGGTGATTGTGAGGATATACATAGATTTTATAATGCTGTTGCAATTGCTTTAGGTGAAAAGGTTGATAATGTGAATTTAATAGTTGTTTTTTTTGGGAACAAAGATAAAATTATCGGAGCTCATGCAACTAGTATAATCGATGAAAAGATCCTTACAGATTATCAAGCATACGTTTATACAAATTCATTAAAAGGGATTTTAAGCTATTTGAGCGATATTTATTTCCCAATTTATGCATATGTAATGCTTTCTATTGAATTAAAAGATGGTTTTATCCATTATAAGTATAAAAAATCAGATGTCTTTGATAATAAAGATTATAAATATAGCTTACAAGTTGCAACACCAACAAAAGCGATAAATGAACTTAGACATCATTTGTATAGAAATTCTGAATATGAAAGCAAAACAAAAGTAAGTAATTTCTTGAAATTTGGTTCTATTGCAACTTTAAGTTATATCCTTGGAAAAATATTATAAGTGAGGTGAAATTATGGGATTTAACCCATTTGGAAATTTACCAGTTATAAACATGGCTGATATTGCTAATAAAAATGATTTAGAAGTATTAACTCAAAAAATAGATGGGTATATATACAAAGGAAATAAAACATTATATTGGGATCCTACAAATGGTGATGATACAATTGCTACAGGTAGTGATATAAAGCCATATAAAACTTTGGCAAAATTACTTAATGATTTACCAGATATTTTATTAGGATCTGTAAATGTGATGATTAAAAATGGAATTCATAATATTTCAGAAAATATATCTCAACTTAATAAATATATTTATAATTTAAATTTTGATGGTTTAGATAATAATCAAACAGTTTTAATAGGACAGTTAAAAATTTTAACTTTTAATATTCCAAGAATTAATATATATAATATAACTTTAAAACCAAATGATGTAGAAAATTCTTTTATAGTTCAGTTTTATTCAAAGAGTTTAATTTTTATCCGTAATTGTATTATAGATGGTAATAATTCAATTAATAATAACATTCGAGGATTATTATTTTATTACACAACTGCAGTAATCAGAAATACTATGTTAAAAAATTTTTCTAGTTCCGGTTCTTCACCTATAGAAAATACCGGTTCTCAGTGTCTATTTGATGGAGGAACAACTTTTAATAATAATAACTATCATCTAAAAAATTATGGAGGTTTAAATTCCTATGATTCTAGTATAACTTTTGATACAGCATTAATTGCTACTAAATATGATGCCCATACAATATTATGACGGAGGTGAAATTATATGAATGCAATAATGTTTAAAAAAGCAGATAAAAAGATTTTATTTTACATAAAAGATGTTAAGTATCGATCAAGAGATGAAATTACAGGAAAAGGCGGTATCGTAAATCCTAATTATACTAATGTTTCTATATTATTCACAAATCATAATTTATCTGTTATGACTGATCCTGAAGCCTTAACTATTTCCTATGATCCAGCAGTATTGCCAGATACTTGGCTAACAGATACAGACAAAATAGATTTATATGAATAATTCAATTTTCACAAAATATACATTTTATGACAGGTGATTGAAATGCGTATTAATAAATATATTGAGAGTTTTTTAAATGAATTATCTTTAATAAAAAATGTAAATTCAAGTACTTTGAAAAATTATAGACAGGTTTTAAACGAATTTTCTAATATTAAAAACCCTGCTTCAATGCAGGGTTTAAATTTATTCATGAAAAAAATTAAAAATCAAAAACCAAATACTATAGCTCGAAAAATTACTATAGTTAGATCTTTTTTGAATTATTTGTATGATCATGGAAAAATTAAAAAAAAGTTTTGGGATAACCTAAAACCCCCTAAATATAATGCTTTACCACGTTTTTTAACAGAAAAGGAAATTAAAAAATTAATTAAAAATTCACGAGTTCCATATCGCTATATCTTTGAATTTATATATAAAACCGGTATTAGATTGTCAGAACTGTATAATCTTGAATTTGAAAAATTAAATAATAATACATATATTATGCGTGTTATCGGTAAAGGTAATAAAGAAAGAGTTTTAAAAGTTGATAAGAAAATAAAAGATTTATTTTATCAGATTGAAGTTTTACCATGTAAAAGATCTATTCAAAGAGAAATTAAAATTGCAGCTAAAAAAGCTGGTATAGAAAAAGATGTTAGTGTTCATAAGTTGAGGCATTCTTTTGCTGTATCAATGATAAATAAAGGGATACCCATCAATGCTATTCAAGCTCTTTTAGGCCATTCAAATTTAAATACAACTTCGATTTATCTTAAATTTTCTTCAAATGATGTCAAACTTATTTGACATTTTATATTTTTTTATGATATATTTAGTATGTAATTATTATGTTAATACAATATGTAGTATTGAGAGGTGAGAGAATGGAATTGATTATTGATGTTATTTTACCTGAAATGAATTCAGTTGCAAATGTTTATGCCGCTACTAATAATATTTATCTTAAATTAGATGCAGAATTTAGGCGTAAAGGTTGGATTTTAAAAGGATTTAATATGCTTGATGTTAGAGATTACGATAATGGACTAAAAATTATGTATAGCCTTGGATTGTCTCCAACACCTAAGGCTAAAGAGTTGAATATAAAAAAAGGTGATATTTTTCAAACAAGTACAAATGTAAATCTTGCTGCTAAATGGGTATTTGCTATATTAGTTACTATATTTGTAGGTACTTTTGCAGTTGAAGCTATAACTATACGTGTAATTGATGTAATTGCTAAAAATGCTGATGAATTAAAACTTGTTGGCAAAAGTACAGGAGCAAGTATTTTGATAGGTTCTCTTGGTATTTTTTTAATGGGGTTTATTATTTTTAAAATATTGCGGGGGTGATTTTGTGAAGTTTTATGATTTAGAAGCTATTAGCATTTATTTTATGAGACGTTATAATCTCTCTTTTGGACAGATTGCAAACGCATTAGATTTGCATAAAAATTCTATTCAACATCATTTAAAACAACTTGAGAAGTTCGAGGATGATTTAGAATTACCTTCTTTTTTCTTTCAAAATATAGATAGATCCGTTCAAACATATGAAGAAAAGGTTAAATCAGCTCAAGAAATAGCAGCAAAGTATTACGAGGAGAAAAAATATTTAATCGAAAAATTAAAAGAAGATCTAAAAAATAAGAAAAGTTTTGATAATGACTTAAAAGAAAAAAAAGAATCTGAGGTGATAGAAGAAATGGAAATAAAGAAATCTGCAATGCCAGTAATTTTAAGACAGGCTGTGAGAGAATCTAAAGCTACTTTTTATGAGAATTTTTCTGATATGGAAGAGAATGTAGAAGAAAAAAAGAATACATCTCAAATAATAAAAAAAGATGATTTTATCGAATTATTGAAGCCTTTTTCTATTGCTATTTTCGTTGGTTTCATTGTTGCTTTTATGCAGAAAAATAGTAATAATAATTATTTAAATAATGCTATTGATGTTCCCATAATACAAGAAAATGAAAATATAGATCCTTTTGCACAATTTAGAAGGGGGTTATAGTTATGGAAAATATTAATGATGCTGTTATCAATGAAAATGAGTTTAATAATATTATGGATGATAATTCACAAGAAGTATTAGAAAATGATCTTATGAGTAATTTTCAATTCGATGATATGACTATTGAAATGGGTATTGAATTTATCGGTTCTCAAATTGCTAATATTAGAAAAATTAATGATCCTACTTTTGTTGAAAGATATAAGCAAAGTACTTTCGCTTTTTTAAAAATGCTTGGATTTAAGGAAGCTATTAACACTCTTTCTATACGAAAAATGAGTCCTAAAATGGTTATTACTCTTGGTATTGTTGGAATTATAGGTAATGGCTTTATTACTCCAGCTTTACCAAATTTACCAGGGCAGGTGGAAGAATGATTTATACTATTCTTGGAAAATCAGGATCAGGTAAAAGTTATCTTGCAAGAAAATTGGCCAATGAATTAGCAGAAGATAAAAAATTATTTGTCCTGGATAATTCTCATGACCATTTGAAACTTGGCAATATGAAACTTTTACAGTTAAATGATGAAATTGCAGATAAAATCAATACAGATAAACTTATAAACTCTTTTAATAGACTCATTATTGAAACAGAATATATTGATGATTCTCTTTTATTTAATTTTATAAACCGTTTTTCTCGTTCTGTCTGGAATACTGGTAATATTGTCTTATTAATAGATGAAGCTCATATGTTTTATCCATTGAAAAAAAATCCTATCGAGCTTGAAAAACTTGTTAAAACCGCAAGAAAAAGAGGTATTGATATAATTTTTGTTACTCAACAATTTAGCGATATTAATAAAGCTGCTATTAAGCAAGCTCATATCCTCATACTTTTTAAATTTTTTGAATTAAATGAACTTGAAACTGCAAGAAAATATGGGGTCGATAAAAAGATCATGGAACAGTTAAATAAATATGAATGTATAATAATTGATACCTGGAGAGGTAATTATGAAATTGCTAAAAATGATAAAGTTCTTTAATGTTACACTTTTATGAAGGTGGTTCACTGAATGTACCACCTTCATATTTTTTTACCTCCAAGGTGGTTCATTTATTGAACCACCTTTTATTAAGGTGGTTCATTGACTGTACCACAGGTGGTACAATAAATGTACCACCTTAACATTGTTAATTCACTATTCAAAAGACTTTTCGTACTCCTAAATACATAAATACAGTATATAAATACCGTAAAAGATTTTATTAAGATTTTGTTAATAAAGAAAATAAGACTTGATTTTTTATGTATAAAAATATATAATTATATTGATTTAGTTATACAAAACTATACAAAGGAGGTGTAAATATGATTGAATTAGAAGGTATAAAATTTTTTACTTTAAAAGAAGCTGGTAGTATGTTGAATAAACATCCGGAAACTATACGTCGTTGGATAAAAGAAAAAAAACTAAAAAGTTATAAAGTTGGAAATGTATATTATGTAAAGGAAGAAGATATTAAAAATCTTTTATTTAAGCAAGATACAGGAGAATAAATAAAAAAATTTCTACGGATTATAACATAGAATATGTTATAATATATAAAAACTAAAATTTTGGGAGGGAGAAAAATGGAATGGGTATATATAAAGGATATGAAAAAGTATATTGGTAAAAAGATTGAGTTTAGAGGATGGTTATGGAATAAAAGAGCAAGTGGAAAAATAGCCTTTTTGCAGTTAAGAGATGGTACTGGATTTGTCCAGGGGATTGTTGAAAAAGCTACATTAGGTGAAGAAAAATATCAACAAGTAAAGAAATTAAAAATGGAAAGTTCTTTAATCGTCAGAGGTACTGTGGTTGAAGATCAAAGATCACCTGTTGGTTTTGAGTTACATATAGACGAAGTTGAAATTATTCATAACCCTGTTGAAGACTATCCAATTTCCAAAAAAGAACATGGAATAGACTTTTTGATGGAACATAGACATTTATGGCTCAGATCAAGAAGACAATTTCACATTTTAAAAGTAAGACACGAAATCATTAAAGCTATTAGGGAATTTTATAATAACAATGATTTTATTTTAATTGATACACCTATATTCACAGGATCAATAGGAGAGAGTGCAGGAAATACATTTGAAATAGAATATTTTGATTATGGAAAGGTTTATCTCGCCCAGACAGGTCAATTATATCTCGAAGCTGCTGCAATGTCTTTAGGGAAGGTATATAATTTAGGGCCAACTTTTAGAGCAGAAAAATCGAAAACCCGAAGACATTTAATAGAATTTTGGATGAATGAGGCTGAAGTTGCATATTACAAACATGAAGATAATATGAAATTGCAAGAAGATTTAGTATCATATATTGTAAAAAAAGTTTTAGAAAATGCTTCTGAAAATTTAGTTGCACTTGATAGGGATATCAGTAAGTTAGAAAAAATTGAAGCTCCATTTCCTCGAATTACATATACAGAAGCTATAAAATTATTGAATAAAAAAGGATCAGATATTGAATGGGGTGAAGATTTAGGTGCGGATGATGAAACTTTAATTTCCGAAGAATTTGATAGACCTGTAATTATTGAAAAATATCCAAAATCAGTAAAAGCATTTTATATGCAACCAGATCCAGAAAATCCGGATGTTGTTTTATGTGATGACATGATAGCTCCAGAAGGATATGGCGAAATAATAGGTGCTTCAGAGAGAATCTGGCAGGAAGATGTTCTTATAGAAAGATTAAAAGAAAACAATTTACCTGTTGAAGAATATCAATGGTATCTTGATTTAAGAAAATTTGGTTCTGTTCCACATAGTGGATTTGGTCTTGGTATTGAAAGAACCGTTGCATGGATTTGCGGATTAAAACATATTAGAGAAGCAATTCCTTTTGCAAGAACATTATACAGGGTTTATCCTTAATATTTTATATTTGATATAACACCTCTGTTCAAAAATTAATTACAATGTTGCTTTAGAGTAACTTTAATTCTAAAATGTTCAAAATAAATTATTTATTAACCCCCCGTTTAACGGGGTTTTTTATATTATATAATATTCAATATTTCTTTATATTTTATATATAGTTTTTTAACACACACCAATTGAGATTTGGAGAAAAAGTGAGAAAGTGGTATCATAAAAAATATGGCGTGGAAAATTTTTGTGAGTAAATCTGATTTCTTGAATATCATATTCTAATGATTATACAAAGTTTATTTTCAGGGGTGAAATTATGGACAAAAAATTCAAGGACCTTCAATTTTATAAATTTTGTGCATACGGTTTTCTGAAAAATTTAAGATTTTTCGAGCCATTTCTAATTTTATTCTTTTTAGAAAAGGGATTATCTTATTTTCAAATAGGATTATTATATTCTGTAATGAAGATTTCTACAAATATACTCGAAATACCAACAGGTATTGTTGCAGATTCTATTGGAAGACGCCGCTCGATGGTATTTTCTTTTTCAAGTTATATCATTTCTTTTTTGATTTTCTATATTTCTAAAAGCTTCTATTTATTTGCTTTTTCTATGATTTTATATGCTTTTGGAGAAGCTTTTAGATCTGGAACTCATAAAGCAATGATTTTGGAGTATTTAAAAATAAAAGGCTGGCAGAATTTGAAGGTTTACTACTATGGAAATACGCG
Organism: Marinitoga sp. 1197; assembly: GCF_001021165.1. Lineage (NCBI taxonomy): Bacteria > Thermotogati > Thermotogota > Thermotogae > Petrotogales > Petrotogaceae > Marinitoga > Marinitoga sp. 1197. Next base: position 84,500 of record NZ_AZAY01000025.1, on the reverse strand, counting down.
TTCTTGTTCTCAATTAGGATCGGCTATTTCTTCACTGCTTGCGGCTGGAATTGTTTTTTATTCTGGGAATTACCAAACTGTATTTTTAATTTCTGTCATCCCCTATGTTCTTGATTTGATTTTAATGCTAACTTATCCTAAAGAGCTTGACGGAGAATTAAAAGAATTCAACTGGAAAAATTTTAAACAATCTTTTTCATGCGTGATATATGAATTTGCTATGTCTTTTAAAAGTTTTAATTTATTCAGGAGTATTCTTTTAACTGCAACATATAGCGGCTTTTATTCTGCTATAAAAGACTTTTTACAACCAGTATTAAAAACATTTGCACTATCTCTACCTATTTTTATGTATCTAGAAAATGAAAAGCGCTCGGCTATTGTAATTGGTATAGTTTATTTTATAATTTATTTACTCACTTCATTTTTTTCAAGAAAATCTGGAAAATTTTCGGAACATTTTAAAAACCTTTTAAATCCATTACTTATTACAATGAATTTAGGTTTTATTTTTGGTATTATAAGCGGATTTACCTATAATTCAAATTGGTTATTTATATCAATTATTTTTTATCTTGGAATATATTTAATTGAAAATTTAAGACGACCTATAGGAGTTGCATATATTTCTGAAAATATCAATAGTAATATTTTGGCTTCTGTTTTATCTGCAGAATCACAATTAAAAACCATTCTAGCTGCTATTATAGTTCCTATAGTTGGATTTTTATCTGATAAATTTAATGTGGGTATTGCCCTTATGATAATTTCTTCTAGTTTTTTATTGATAAATTTATTCTTTATTTCTCAAAAAAAGAGATGAATATTTATAAAAAATACCCACAACCTGGTGGGTATTTTTAATTATTGATTATTCCTAATTTTAAATCAAAATTTTTCGATTTTGGCAATACTTCAACAACAGCTGGTTTATATTTCTTTTTAAAAACTGTCCTATCCACATATGCTATGATACCATAAGCAATTGCCAACCCAACTATCCCTGCGACAAATGCCTGTGTATCGTTTTTGGTTAAAGTATATGTTATTAGCAACAAGGCTATAAATAAAGTTAAAGGAAAACCATAAATTATAAATGATATTTTTGAGATTGAAAAATCTGGTATTTCAATTACCACGTAATCACCTATATCTGGAATCTTTCTAAACTCCTTTTTTTCAATTGTCATTAACCTTTCACTATTGCTACCAGTTAAATTACATGCACCATTTAGCGAACAACTTTCGCAACTTGAACTTCTCGTACTCATTAATTTTACTTTTTCTCCTTCAATAGAATTAACAATAAATATTTCTCTCATTTTAATCCTCCATATCTAAATTTACAATAATTTTAGATATTATTGTTTTTTTACATCTATTAACAATAGCATAGCTTTCCTGTGAAAGAAAATATGCTTTTACATACATTTTATATTTTTCAATTTCATCTTCCAATGATTGATCCATTTGTTCAATGTATTCTCCATCAAGTATTTTATTTAATAAATCATATCTTCTTTCATCAATCATACAAGATTTTCCTCCTTCAAGAGTTTTTGGAATTTTTTTCTTGCATAATGCAACCGGCTTTTTACACTTCCCAATGGTTTATTTAATTTTTCGGCAATTTCATCATAACTTAACCCATCTATATCCCTCAACTTTATTAAAAGTCTATCTTCTTCAGAAAGTTTATCCATTATTTTTGTTATTTTATCCATTTCCATTTCATTTAATACTTCACTGGACACATTTACATCAGCTTCTGGTTGTAATCCAAATCCTTCTGTATAATTTTCTGTTAAATCTATATTTTCAACTATGTTTTTCTTTTTCTTTCTAATATAATCTTTCCCTACATTTACAGTAACCTGATATATCCATGTGGATAATTTAGAATCTCCTCTAAATGTATGTATTCCCTTAAAAATTTTAAAAAAAACTTCTTGAAGAGCATCTTCTATTTCACTTATATCAACAAATTTCTTTAATGTTACATATATTCTTGGCGCATATATATTATATAATTCTTCAAATGCTTCTTTGTCTTTCTTTTTTAATTTTTCTACCAATTTTTTTTCATTCAAGAAAATCACCTCTCTGTGGCCTTTTTTTAATTATACCACAAAAGAGGTCTCATCATATTTTTAGACTAAATATATTTAATTTAGTTCAATATTATTTAACTTCTAATATAATATTCTGTAAATATAAATTTGTTAAATTCGATAATAAAATTGGTTTTTCAGGATCAGATATATCGTATATTAAAAGCCCATTTTCACCATCTGCTACATATAAATAATTATCTCTTATATATCCTCCATAACAAAAACCTTTTGTATCAATAGTCGTTAATAATATTGGCTTTGATTTATTAGAAACATCTATTAAGGAAAATCCTTTATTACCTTGTGCATAAAAAACTATATCATTTGAGACAAATACCCTCGCCCATTCTGATTCAAGAGTTAATTTAGATACTAATTTTGGATGTTTCTTATCCTTTACATTTATTATTTTTAACCCTTTACCTCCATCTGCCAGATAAGCTATATCATTTTCCACCACAACATTATATGCGAATCCTTCTGCGTCAAAATAACTCAATAGCTTCGGAATTTTCTCATCAGAAACATCTACAATAACAAATCCATCATATCCCATTGGTATATATGCATAATTATTTTCTACAAATATCCTTCCCGATGCCCCTTGCAATTCAAGATAACTCATAGTTTTTAATGAATAATCTTTTTCTATTTTAGCAATTTCCATTCCTGAACTTCCTTCTAAAATATATGCCACATCTTTTTTTACAAATATCGAATAAACTTTCCCAAATGTTTCTAATTTTGTAACTTTTTTTGGATTCTTTATATCATTAATATCAGCTACCACAACACCATTTATCCAATCTGCTATGTATGCATGCTTATCTCTTACATATAAACCAACCGCCCATCCTTCGGTGTATACATGATTTATTATTTTTGGTTTTTCAGGATCTGTAACATCAATAATATACATCCCTATTCCACTACCAGTGGTATATACATATTTTTTATTTTTATTTTCAATATTTTGTGTTTGATTTGTTTTTGATTGTGCAATATTTATATTCTTTTCTGTTTGAGTTGATTGTATTGTTATAACACTACTTTCAACTGTTATTAATGATGTTTCGGTTGACTCCTCAGTTACTTGTTCTTTTATTAATAATTGCTTTGTTGAAAAATTCCATATTGAACTTTCCTTTTCTTCATTTCCTGATTTTGCTACAACTTTCCAATAATAAACCTTTCCATAATCAACTGACATATCATAAAATTGATATCCTAAATTTTGTGCAACTAAATTCAAATTCTGTGGTTCTAATCCAAGATACAAATCAAAAAGTGCTTCTTTCCCTTCATATTTCCATTTTAATGTAATATTTGTTTCTAAATTTGTTGCTCCATTGGTTGGTATTGGTTCAAATGGTTTTCCTAATTTTTTTTCAGATTTTGTTTGAAATGCCCATATATCACCATAACGAATGCCTCCATGCCCATCTTTTGCCACTATTTTCCAATAATATCTGGCATTCTCTTTCAAATTAACTTCTATTGTTGGAACTTCTATGCTGGTAGCTATAGGTTTCATTGTATCTATAGAACGGCCTAAATAAACATCATAATATATTTTATCTCCATCTAAATCCTCACTTTTCCAGCTTAACGTTGTTATTAAAGGAACATTTATCTCTCCATCTTTAGGATTGGGAGAATGTGGTTTTAAAGGTATTGAGTTTTCTGTACTAAAAAACCAAATTTCACTTTCACTTTTACTTTTTTTATCTCTGGCCACTACTTTCCAATAATACGTTTTATTATAATTTAATATTTTGGAAAAAGATGTTTCAGATAAGTCAGACGCAATTGGGGTTAATTTATTTTTATCTGTTGAAAGATATAAATCATATGTCAAAGTATCTCCGTCTGGATCACTTGCATTCCATGTAAAAACTGTATTAACAGGTATTTCTGTTGCACCATTAACTGGTGAATATAATTCAGGAATTGAAGGTGGTTCATTTTTAAATATTATAGGTACCACAACTATGCCTGTCATTATTACTATAAATGAAGATATTGCAAATATTATAAGTTTTAATCTCAACTCAATCACCTCTATAATTCTCAATTAATTTATTATTTTCTCCTTTTTATTCTTCTATAAAATAAAAAGTCATTCCTAATAATTATAAAAAAATGCCAACCTTACTGGTTGGCATTGGTCGGGGCGACTGGACTTGAACCAGCGACCTTTTGCGCCCCATGCAAACGCGCTCCCATCTGCGCCACGCCCCGATATCGCGAGTATTATACCATAATTATATTATTTAGTCAATACTTTATTATTGACTTTTAGTTACCTATATTATATAATTTTAGATGTTCTAAATTATTATTAGGCTGTCTAAAAAGTCTCAAATGAAACGAAGGCTCGAAGATTGCCCTTAAAATTATGAATGGATGCCGTCAAAATTACATGGATGTAATTTTGAGCGAAACAATACACGATGTATTGTTTGAGCGACGGCTGAGAAAGAATAATTTTAAGGATAATCGCTGTCTGAGTGAATTTGACTTTTTAGACAATCTAAATTATTATTGGAGTGAATATTATGAACAAATATTTTTATGAATTCAAAATGAAAGCATTACAACATATTTTACTTCCTATTATTTTCCTAACTTTTTTATACATTACATATGGTGTTGTTATTCAAGGATTCCTTTCTGTAGAATTACAAAATTTTTTTAATATTTCCTCAAAATTTTTATCTTTATTGAATATTCCAGTTTTTGCTGGCATGTGCCTGGGAATTTATATATCCACCCATAAAATCAAATATAAAAAAAGCACTTATTTTTTATTAATCGTTTCTGTTTTAATAAACATATTTATTTTTTTCTCAAAAAATATTTTTTATTTTTCTATAATTAGATTTATTACAGGCATTAGTTTTGGATATTTATTTGGTTATATAAATTTTTATTACCATTATTATAAATCTAAACATAATATTACTAGCTTTGCTTTAGAAAGTGGCAGAACTTCAGGAATTATTTTTGCTGCATTTTTTTCTTATTATTTCGTACAAATTTTAGGCTGGAAATTTGCTTTTTTTTCACTTATAAATGGTGTCTTTATAATTATCAGTATAAATTTTTTACCAAATATTCGTCATAACAAACATGTTTCTTTAGATAATTTTTCAATAGAAAAGAAAACATTATCCATATTGTTTATGGCTATTTACTTAATTATTGGAAGCTGTTATTATATTTTTATAATAAACATTAAATATATTTTAATGACTGTTTTCAAAGACATCCCAATTTCAAATTTATATTTAATTCTTTTTTCTGGTTTTTTTGTATTTAGTTTCATTGTTTCGGCTTTTTTATATAATAAGTTTGATATGAGAAATACCCTCTTTACCCTGATTTTCCTACTAATGTTTATTAGCTTTTTAAGCTTGTTTACATTTTTCAAAAATCAATTGATATTTTTTATACTATTAAATATAACAATTCAAAATATAATATGGAATGCAACTATATTATATAGTGTGTCTTTTTTTAATGTAAATGAATATTATTTTATAATAAAACATATGTTTTTTATGATTTCTATTGGAGGAATTTTAGCCTCTATATTTTCTTTTTTATTACATAAAAATCTTATTTATAATATTTTTTCATTTACAATATTTTCTTATTTTATCTTTCTTATAATATTATTTATATTACCCAAATATTATAACAGGCACAATCATTTCATGAAATGATAATCCACCGTGTTTTCCTTTTAAATGCACAAAAGAGCCACCATACTTATAAACAAAACTATAATTACTTTTTGATATCATTACATAATCCCCAACCCTTTCTTTATATTTATTGTTTAGTTTTGCTCCAAACAAATTTATTTTTTCTGCCTCTTCTATATCTATAAGATTACCAAAGTCTTTATATTTTGAATTAAAAAATTCATAAAAGAATTTTTTATTTTTTGTATAAAAATACATCATTCTCATTTCACCACCTGGCGGAATCCATAAATATTTGGAGATTTCGCTCTCATTTGAAAATCTTATTTCCTTAATCAAGGGCGTTTCGAGCATTCCATGATCTGCTGTAATTATAATAATTGTATCATCACGTATTTTTTTATCCATTTTACTCAAAAATTCATCTTCAAACATTTTTAAAAACCAGTATATTTGTGTTTTATATTTAATATCTTTTGCCCCATATTTATGACCAATACCATCAACATAACCATAATATGCAAATTGAAATGATTTATAGCCTGTATTATGAAAACTTTCAAGCTTATCTAAAACCATACCAAACATTTCAACTAAAGATTTGTACCCTTTTATATTACTTCCTTTATTATGAATTTTACTCAATCCGCTATTTACAATATCTGAATGTGTATGGGTAAATGTTTTTACCTCTAATTTTTCTAAAATTTCATCAATCGTTTTTACTTCTAATAAATCATTTACCAAAAATGGCTCAAATGCCCCCTTTCCTCCAACTAATGGAGAAAAATCTATCATATTAACTAAAGATCCTAATTCTTTTAAAAATAACGTATATCCTAAAATCCCATGATCCGCAGGAGCTTGAGCTGTCATCAGTGTTGTAATTGCATTGGCTGTTGTTGAAGGAAATACAGACGTTGCCGGAAAAAATTGATTCTTTGTTAAATATTTGAATTCACCTCTCTTTTCTCTTAACACTAATTTAAATGTATTGTAACTCATTGCGTCAACTAAAAATAAAACTATGTGTTTTTTATTTTTATAAGGTATTGGATATGGTTTATAAAAAGGAATTCCATCAAAATTATAAATAACCCAATTAATTATATTTAAAATAGAATACTCTTGATAATGAGGCAATATCCCTAATCCCTCAACTTTATTTTCATATATTTTTTTTAAAATGTTTTCCCACATTTATATCACCACTTTCAAAGATTAATATTTTATTGAAAAATATGTATATCCTTTTGGAGAAACATTATCTTCAATAATATTTTCAACATAAGAAAATCCATTGCCTTTAATTATGTATTGTTTTAAATTTTCTATGTTTTCAATATTTCCTTCAGCCCATATTTCAACACTACCATCTGACATGTTCATTACATATCCGTTTATATCTAATGATTTTGCAATCTTATTAATAAACCATCTAAAGCCAACTCCCTGAACTCTACCATATACTCTGTATTTTTTTGCAAACATTTCCATCCTCCTAAAGAATAATATTTATAATTATTTTACCATTTTTAATATTAAAACGTCAAATTTTAGTTTTTTTCTGGTATACTATAAGTAAGAAAATAAAATTTTGAAAGGGGGAAGTTTTTAAATATGAAAATAAAAACTTATCTTTTAAGTATGTTCTTAATAATGTCTATTTTTGTGATAGCAAATCAATCTTTTTTTATCAATAGTTATGAGGAAGGTATTAGTTTGATTAATTTTGAGAACCCATTGAAACCTAAATTAATTGCCTCATATCCAAACATTTTTAATATAAAAAATTTACCACTATTTTTCGATTCTAAAGTTACAGCTTTTTTTTCAAATAATGATTTTATGGTTATTGGCTTAAAGTCTAATAAAATCTATTTTATTAATTTAAAAACCAATAAATTTCAGATTTTTACTCTTAAAAATTTTCCAACCCAAATTAAACAATACGAAAATATTATTTATGTTTCTGTATATAATAATGAAATTATTCCATTTAAAATAAGTGGAAATAAAGTGGCAAAAGCTTTTAGAATTAATTCAATAGGTGAAACTTATGATTTTTCCTTTTCAGAAAATTATTTATATGTTGCTGATGGTATAAAAGGCCTAGCCATTTATTCAAAATCTGGAAATTCTTATAAATATATGAGACATTTAAAAACAGGTGGAGATGTTCAAAAAATTTATATTGATGGTTCATACCTTTATACTTTAGATGGAGCAAAAGGAATTTCTATATTTGATATATCTTTTAAATTACTTCCTTTTTTAGTTAAAACCGTTGATACTGGAGGCGGAGCTAATGCTATTTTAAAATATGGTGATTATTTATATGTAACTGATAGATGGTACGGATTAGAAGTGTTTAATTTAAAAGATATAAACAAACCTGCTAAAAATAAAAATGATAAAATAAAGCCAATTTTTCAATATTATACTTTAAATACACCTATTGATCTAAAAATGATAAATGACAATTATTTAATAGTTACTGACGACTGGGGAGGATTGGAAATTTTTAATATTTCTAATCCTCAAAAGCCAGAATTGGTAAAAATATTTAATAATCATACTGATCTTCAAGGTTTGTACATAAAAGATAATTATTTATATGCTGCTGATAGAAAAGATGGATTGATAATTTTTGATATTAGTAACCCTGAAAATCCTAAAGAACTTTCTTCAAGAAAAACATTAAATTTAAAATTATTGCCAAAGAAATTAGAAAAAACATTAAATGATGCTGTAAGTGTATTTGCGCATAACAATTATGCATACATTGCAGATAGGCAAAACGGATTCACTATTTTTGATATATCCAATATGAAAAATTTAAAATTATTATCAAATTATGTTGATGTAAAAGAAAACAATAATGTTATTCTGGGTTATACTAATAATTTTATAGTTGAAAATAATTTAGCATTTATTGCTGATGGTTATAAGGATTTAGTAATATTAGATATTACAAACAAAAATAAGCCAAAAATTCTTTCTATAAATAGAGTGATTGGTAGAACCATGGATTTAGCCAAAAAAGATAAATATATTTTCCTTTCTACAGACGATGTTGGATTTGAAACTTTTAAAATAGATAATGGAAACATAAAACATTTACTACCAAAATTTAGAGTCAATGGATTTGCAAAAGATATTGAAATTTATAAAAATAAAGCTTATCTGGCTGTAGATTGGAAATATACAGTTTTAAAAAATAAAACTGTTCCTGTTGGAGAACCCGGAATTTATATAATAAATATAAAAGATCCTGAAAATCCATCAATTGAAAATGTTATAAAAATAAACAATAATGGTATATTAAAAGTACGCATCTTTAAAGATTTAGGATTTGCTGCTTTAGGAGAAAACGGATTTGCAATTTTTAATATTAATACTGGAAAAGTTTTATCAATTATTGATACACCCGGAAACACTAAAGATTTATATGTAAAAAATAACTATTTATATGTTGCTGATGGAAAAAACGGATTGATGATTTTTAACATTCAAAATCCTGAAAAACCTATTTTTGTAAAAAAATTATTCTGGATGACTTTTGGTAATTTCTAAAAATCTATTTATATTGAATTCATTTCTTATGAACAGATTACATTATTAAAATAAATTTAATTATTCATTAATTAAAAGGAGGTTTTTGAAGTGTCAAATTCCGTTGTTTTATTTGAAAATAATGACCATAAATTTATCTATTTAGGTATTGAAAAAAACAATCTTGAAGGTATTTTCACCAATCAATTTTTAATTATTCATAATGATGAAGGTGTTTTATTAGATCCAGGTGGTGTTCATGTTTTCCCAAGAGTATTGGCAAATGTTTCTGAACATATATCCACTGATAAGATTAAAGCAATATTTTATACACATCAAGATCCTGATGTGTCATCTGGTATTGCTTTATGGAGTTCTACCTTAGATAGCGTTAAAATTTATATTTCTGAGTTGTGGGAAAGATTTTTACCTCATTTTGGAGTTTTTGATTCTTCTAATCTTGTTCCTATTAAAGATAGGGGAGGAGAAATTAAATTTTCAGATGGTTATTCGTTAAAAATTATTCCTGCTCATTTTTTACATTCACTTGGTAATTTTACCTTATATGATCCAATTTCAAAAATACTATTTTCAGGCGATATTGGTGTTGGTGTTGTTCAACCATCTGAAGATAAAATATTTGTTGAAAATTTCAATGACTATACTAAATATATGGAAGGATTTCATAAAAGATATATGTCTTCAAATATTGCAGCAAAAAAATGGATTGAGATAGTCTCAAAATTTGATGTAGAAATGATGACTCCACAACATGGTTTATTGTTCAAAAGAAATGAGTATAATCAATTTTTAAATTGGTTTAAAGATTTAAAATGCGGTATTGACATTATAAATGAGATATATTAGGATGTGGTAAAGTGAAAAATGATAACTTTAAAAATGAATACTTTAAAAAAGTTGTAGAAAAAATTGCGGAAAGCATATATCATGAAAACATTCTTACTTCATTTATTGAAAATTTGGATGAAGTAATTGGAGAGAGATTTCAGCAAGCAACAAATTTAACTCAAAATGTTGGGAATAAGATTATTGAATCTATTGATAATACTGAAATAATTACAAAAGAAATAGAAGAAATGTCTTTAAAAAGCGAAAAAGAAAAAAATACATTATCAACAAGTAATAAAAATATTATAAGTAAATTAAACCGTATAGGCAATAATCTCGATGAGGTAAGAAATGACGTATTAGAATCTATACAAATGATTTCAAACGCATTAAATAATTTTGATGAAGTTATGGAAATTACAAAAAATATAAATAAAATTGCAAGAAAAACTAATATGCTTTCAATAAACGCATCTATTGAAGCAGCAAAAGCAAAAGAACACGGAAGAGGATTTGCAGTTGTCGCAGAAGAAATACAAAAATTATCCACCGAAACAAATGAAAGTGCGAAAATGATAAATGATAAAATAACTCTTCTATCAAATGAAATTAGCGATGTATTGGATAAAATAAATTATATTTCTGATTTATTTAATACTGTGGCAGAAATCACGGAAGACTCGTTAGAAATACTAGAGAAAAATGAAATTTTTCTTGATAAGTTAATTAAGGATTTACATTCAAATTCGACATTATTGGAAAATAATCTTGGAAATTTATCTATATCAAAAGATGAAATGTTAGAATTAATAAACACAATTTCTACATTGAATTCTGTCATAAAGAATGTCTTAAATATGCAGAAAAATATAAAAAACATAAAAATATAGCAGGCAATGCCTGCTATATTTTTATAAAATTATGTTTTTCATTATATTTGCTAATTCTATAAATGATTCTTTTAATGATGCTCCACCAACCAGTCCACCATCTATATTTGGTTTTGTAAATAGTCCGAAATAATTATTTGGCTTTACACTTCCACCATATAAAATAGTAATTGATTCAGCTGTTTCTTCGTTATACATTTCAGATAATAATTTTCTAATATATGCATGAACTTCTTCTGCTTGTTCTGGTGTTGCAACCTTTCCAGTGCCAATTGCCCAAACCGGTTCATATGCAACAATTATTTTTTGAACTTCATTTTTATTCAATCCGTATAATCCTTCTTTTATTTGCTTTTCAATAACATTAAAGGTTAATCCTTTTTCTCTTTCCTCAAGTTTTTCTCCAACACAAAAAATAGGAATTATTTCCTTTTCCAATGCTTTTTTAATCTTTTTATTTATTACTTCATCTGTTTCTCCAAAAATATTTCTTCTTTCTGAATGGCCTAATATTACAAATTCAACACCTATAGATTTTAACATCCCTGCCGAAATTTCTCCTGTATATGCTCCAGAATCTTCAAAATACATATTTTGTGCAGATACTTTTATATTAGTACTTGAAGTCAAATCAACAGCTTTTTCTAATGCTAAAAATGTTGGTGCAATTATAATGTCAAATTTCTTTTCTTTACCAATATTTGCTGTCAATTTTGAAATGAATTCCGCAGCTTCTAAATTGGTTTTATTCATTTTCCAGTTCCCAGCTAATATATATCTCCTTTTATTTATTTTTTTTTTAGATGCAATACTTGCTATTCCTGGTAATTCTTTTCCTTCTAAAAATTCTAATGATGCACCACCACCAGTTGATACATGAGATACTTTTCTTTCCAAACCAAACAATTCAATAGCAGCTGCACTATCTCCACCACCAATAATAGTAACAGCACCTTCTTCAGTAATATCAGCTACCATCATTGCCACTTCTTTTGTTCCAGTTGCAAAATCTTCTATTTCAAATACACCCATTGGTCCATTCCATACAACAGTTTTTGCACCTGCTAATTTATCTTTAAATAATTTAATGCTATCTGGTCCTATATCTAAGCCCATCCATCCTTCTTCTATTCCATCTTCAATTTTTGCAATTTTCTTTTCAACACCAGCTTCTAATTTTTGAGCAATTATAGCGTCAACTGGTAATACTAATTCAACACCTTTTTCCTTCGCCTTTTCTAACAATTCCTTTGCAAGATCAACTTTATCTTCTTCAAATCTCGAAGAGCCTATTTCTTTTCCTAATGCTTTTAAAAACGTAAACATCATAGCTCCACCAATTAATATTTTATCAGCTTTATCCAATAAGTTATTTATAACTCCAATTTTATCTGAAACTTTAGCTCCTCCTAAAATTACAACATATGGTTTTTCAGGATTAGATGTAGCTTTCGATAAAAATTTTATTTCCTTTTCCATTAAGAATCCTGCAACACTTGGTATAAATTGAGCAATTCCAACATTTGAGGCATGTGCTCTGTGCGCAGTACCAAATGCATCATTTACATGAATATCTGCTAAATTAGCCCATTCTCTGGCTAATTCTAAATCATTTTTCGTCTCACCTTTCATATATCTTGTGTTTTCTAATAATAATACTTCTCCTTCTTTTAATTCATTAACAGCATTTTTAACCTTTTCTCCAATTACTTCAGGAACAAATTTCACTTCTTGATTTAGCAATTCAGATAATCTATCTGCTACTGGTTTTAGAGAAAACTCTGGTTTAGGTTCTCCTTTTGGTCTTCCTAAATGAGACAATAATATAACCTTCGCACCTTCATTCAACACATGTTTTATAGTAGGTAATGCTGCTTTTATTCTTTTATCATTTGTTATAACACCATCTTTCATTGGAACATTAAAATCTACTCTCATAATCACTTTTTTATCTTTTAAATTTAAATCTTTTATTGTCATTTTTTCCATTATTCTCTCCCCCTTTTTTATATTTTTAAAAAGGGGACTTAACAGCCCCCTATTTTAGTAATTTATATTAATTCTGCTAATCTTTCTGCTAAATCCACAACTCTTGCAGAATATCCATATTCATTATCATACCACGAAGCTACTTTTACCAATGTACCGTCCATAACTTTTGTCAATGTTGCATCAAAAATTCCCGAAAATGTTGTTCCAATAATATCAGAAGAGACAATCATATCTTCATTATATCCTAAAATACCTTTCAAGTATGTTTCTGAAGCTTCTTTCATTGCTGCATTTACTTCTTCAGCTGTTGTTTCTTTTTCAACAACTACTGTTAAATCTGTAATCGAACCGTCTGGAGTTGGAACTCTCATAGCAATACCATCCAATTTTCCTTTTAATTCTGGAATAACTACACCTACAGCTTTAGCTGCACCTGTTGTTGTTGGTATAATATTCACAGCTGCTGCTCTTGCTCTTCTTAAATCACTATGAGGTAAATCCAATACTCTCTGATCATTTGTAAAGGAATGAACTGTTGTCAATAACCCTGTTTTAACGCCAAATTTTTCATTTAATACTTTAATTACAGGAGCTATTGAATTTGTTGTACAGGATGCATTTGAAACAACTACATGTTCTTTTGATAACAATTCATCATTTACTCCTAACACAACTGTTAAATCAACTTCTCCTTTTGCTGGAGCAGTAATTAAAACTTTTTTAGCCCCTGCTTCTATGTGTGGCATAGCTTTTTCTTTATTTCTAAACACACCTGTTGATTCAATAACAATATCTACTCCTAAATCTTTCCATGGTAAATTTGCAGGATTTTTTTCAGCAAATACTTTTATTTCTTTTCCATTTACAACAAAACCATCTTCTGAAACTTCTACAGTTCCATCAAATTTCCCATGAACACTATCATATTTTAATAGGTGAGCCAATGTTTTTGGATCTGTCAAATCGTTAATAGCCACAACTTCAAAATTTTCTCTTTTCATCATTTCTCTAAATACTACTCTCCCAATTCTCCCAAAACCGTTAATAGCAATCTTAATAGCCATAATAAAAACACCTCCTGAATTTATAGTAAATTTGAATTTTGTTATTTTTTTCTCTAAGTATATTATAGTTCTCTTATTTGAAATTAATATTTTACTATTATAAATTTTTATCGATAATTATATTTAATTAATGTTAATTATAGCCCTAAATTTAATCCACCTAAATATTTTTGGGAAATTTTTTCTGTTTCTTCTTCTTTAAACTTTTTTGCTTTTTCTAAAGCTTCATTGGCTGCAGCAATTATCATATCTTTTATTATTTCAAATTCTTCATCTTCAAGTTCATCTGAAACTTCAATATCTTTTATTCTTAAATCTCCTGAAACTATAACTTTTACCACACCACCACCACTTGTTGCTTCAAAATCTTTTAAAGATAATTCATTTTCAAACTTCTTCATTTCTTGCTCCATTAATTCCTGTGTTTTTTGTGCCTCTTGCATCAATTTCATTATATCATTCTTTTTTCCTCCAGAACCTTTTAAACTTCTTCCACCTAATCCTCTAATCTTTTTTGCCATTTTTTCCCCTCGCTTTTCAATTTATTTTAAATATTTTGTTTTCACTTTATCGGTTATATTATATCATAAATCTCAAATTTTAATGATTATGTTTAAATAAATTAAAAATTCTCACTTTTTAGCATGAAATTTTTTTCATGTTATGTACAAAACTATACTATATAAAAAGTTACCTTTTATATAAAATCGTCTTATTTTCGTAACTTTGAATTAATATATCTAAGATATAATAATTTTGAAATCCCCATCCCCCGATTCCATATAGATATATGGTTTCATAAAAGCTCCGGAGGAATCCGGAGCTTTTATTTTTATAATTCTATATTTCCTCTATTTTCTTCAGTAATTTCTATAATAGGCAAATCTTTTAAAAAGTAATACCTTTCATGAAAAAATAATCTTATTATCCCTATAAAATTTCTACTTTCCTCTATAATCCTTTCTAATTCATTCAAATATGGTACATACTTCTCTTCCAAAAAGCCTATTTCATCAACAACAAAAAAATCTGGAAATGTTATTTTCTTTAATTCGTATGTTATTAATTCAAATCCAGCATAATTTATACTCATACCAAGTAATGTTTTTTCTCCTATAATATATTTTTTATTCGAATTCAACAAATATGCATACAAATATTTATCACTTTTTTTTGTAAATATGCCGTATTTTATATTATATTTATTTATTGCTTTATTCAAAATGGTACTTTTACCTATTCCTATTTTTCCTGTTAAAAGCAATTTCATAAAATCACCCAATAATAAAACTTAATATAGCAGTAAAAATAGTATAATATCCAAAATATTTGAGTTTCCCATTAATTACAGTCTTTTTTAATATATATAAACCAAAAACCCCAAAAATAAATGTTGAAATTCCAGAATATATAACAGGCATAGTAAAGGTTACTTTATTTATTTCCAATAGTCCAGCTCCAAAAGTAACAGGCAAACTCATTAAAAATGAATATTTTAATGCATCTTCTTTCTTTATATTTAATATTAAAGCGCCAAATAATGTAAAACCGCTTCTGGAAATTCCAGGGAAAATAGCCGCCGCTTGAAATAACCCGATAATTGCTGCATCAGTATAATTAATATCAATTAAATTTTTATTACCTTTAAATTTATCAGACAAAATCATAGCTATAGATGTAAATAGAAAAAATAATCCCACAATTTTTAATGATGAAAAAACTTCACTTATTTGATCTTCAAATAAAATACCTATAATTGCAGCAGGAATAGTAGACACAATTATTTTCAAAGCAAGGTTCCATGCATCTTTATCGAGCGTGAAAATGCCTTTTAATATAAACCATACTTCTTTATATACAAATAGCAATACAGCAAAAAATGTCATTAAATGTAAAAAAGCAAAAAACGAAACATCAGGATTAAAATTTATCAATTTCGAGAACAAAGCAAGATGCCCCGAACTTGAAACTGGTAAAAATTCTGTTAAACCTTGAATAACACCTAAAATAATCTCATTCATGTTTCCACTCCTATTCATTTAATATTTTTTCCAAATATTTTGACAAAAAAATACCTATTATAAAAAATATGTAAGTTAATATTTTGGAAGTTATAGGAAAAATAACAAATAATCCTGCCAATGTTAATCCAATTAAAAAAGACATAACTTTTTCATGAAATTTTTTCATTAGCTTATCCAATAACTTTATAATAAAAATCAACCCTAAAAAGATACCAAGCGCTACAGGAATCAATATATCAAAATCAAAATTAGAAACAGCATTTATAACCGGTTTATATAACCCCATAATCAAAAGCATGGATGATCCACTTACTCCAGGTAAAACCATTACAGATACCGCAATAATACCTCCAAACATTAAATACCAGAAACTTATTTTTCCAGTTGTTAATTCAATAGATTTAGTAAAACTTAAAAAGAAATATGCAATAATGAAAGTAATAATTATAATAGTATAATTTTCTCTTTTTTTAAAATTTATTTGATTGGATAAATAAATAAGCCCTCCTATTATTAATCCAGCAAAGATACCATAAGAATACTCTGGATATTTGTTAAACAAATATGATAAAAATTTCGATAAGAATATTATAGATGTTCCCATACCAATGATTAAAGAAAGAATCACTTTCAGCGACTCTTTTGACCATCTTAATGATATAATATCTGATGCTGATTTTAAAACAATTTCATATCTTCCAGATATGGCCGCTATAGTACCTCCACTAATTCCCGGCAATAATTCTGCAATCCCCATTATTAAACCAAGTATAAAATCCCGCAATATTTACACCTCCATTTGTCTGTGAAGAATAGACTTTTTACGCCATAATATTATACAATAAAATCACATTTTTTATATTAATTTTTTTTACTTTTGAATAAATTTTATGTATTTAAAGTGATCAGATAAGAGTTTTTAGAATAAAAAAGAAATTATCTGAATAACTTTGTTTTTTTAGACAACATGATATATCAAACTGATTTATAATTTTAACATAAGTTTAACTATTGTTTTGGTGAAATATGATAAAATAATTCGGAAAGGGTCTAAGGTCTTAAACCCGAAAAGGTACCTTAGCCCATTATTACTATTTCAAGAGGAGGTGACCATATGTACGCTATCATTGAAGTTGGCGGAAAGCAATATAAAGTAGAAGAAGGCATGGAACTTTACACAGAAAAATTAGACGGATATGAAGAAGGCGCAGAAGTTGTATTGGATAAGGTTTTATTTGTAAAAGGCGATTCTGCTAAAGTTGGAAAACCTTATGTTGAAAATGCTAAAGTTGTTGCTGAGGTCGTTAAACATGGTAAAGACAAAAAAATATTAGTTGTAAAGTTTCAGGGAAGAAAAAACTATAGAAGAAAAAAAGGACATCGCCAACATTTTACAGCTTTAAAAATTAAAAAAATCGAAGCATGATATTATGATTAATATCATATTCAATTTAAAAAAAAATTATGTTGAAATTGATGGACATGCAGATTTTGATGAATACGGTAAAGATATACTATGTAGTGCAGTTAGCACTTTAACACAATTTGTTGCTGAAATTATAAAGAATGAAAAAATCGGAAATTATAAAAAGAGAGATGGATACTTAAAAATCAAATGGAAAAATAATGAATTGTCCGATAAATTAGTAAAATATTTACACGATGCTTTAAAAAGTCTTGAGGAGAGTTATCCATATAACTTGAAGGTGGAGGTGAATAAATAATGAAAATAGATCTTCAACTCTTTTCATCTAAAAAGAGTGGGGGTACTGCAAAAAATGGAAGAGATTCTAATCCAAAGTACCTCGGTGTAAAAAAGGGAGACGGTCAAAAAGTAATACCTGGAAATATAATTGTTAGACAAAGAGGTACTCATTTTCATCCAGGCAATAATGTAGGAATGGGTAAAGACCATACAATATATTCTAAAATAGAAGGTTATGTAAAATTCGAAAGAAGAAATAACAGAAGATTAATTAGTGTATATCCCGAAAGATGAGTTGGTGATAATATGAGCCGTGTAAAAATTTTATCCACGGCAGGAATATTGGGAGCTTTATCCGTACTTTTAATGTTTTTAGAATTTCCAATATTTCCTTTTGCAAGTTTTTTAAAATTTGATCCAAGTGCTTTATTAATTATATCTTCGCTTCTTTTATTTAATTGGCAGACTGCCTTATTTTCATTAATTACCAAAGATTTAGTATTTTATTTTGTTAAATCTGGTGATTTAATAGGAGTTTCAATGGATTTTGTCGCAATTCTGACATTTATAACTATATTAACTTTATTAAAGATAAATATAAATAAATATATAAAATACGTAATATCTTCTTTTATTGTTGGAATTGTGATGGTATTGATGAATATGGCTATTATACCGCTTTATTTTAAAATGAGTTTTAGTGAGGCAGCAAAGTATTTTGGATTATCATCATGGACTTTAGCTATAACTATAATATCTTTTAATTTGATAAAATTTATTATAGACGCTATTTTAGGTGACTTGTTATATAAAAGAATTAAGAACTTTTTTTCCTAAGAAAGGAGGACAGTAAAATGGCTTCAATAATGACTCAAAAGAGTTATTTAGCAAAAAATGAAGAAGTAGAAAGAAAATGGTATGTTGTTGATGCAACAGGAAAATCTTTGGGTAGATTAGCTTCTCAGATAGCAAGAGTATTACAGGGAAAACACAAACCAACTTATACACCTCATGTTGATACAGGTGATTATGTAATAGTGATTAATGCTGAGAAAATTATATTGACAGGAAAGAAATGGACACAAAAGAAATATTACAGACATACTGGTTATCCAGGTGGAATAAAGGAGCAAACAGCTAAAGAAATATTAGAAAAATATCCTGAAAGATTGATAGAAAAAGCAGTTAAAGGTATGCTTCCAAAAACAACATTAGGAAGACATATGTTTAAAAAATTAAAGGTTTATTCTGGTTCTAATCACCCTCATGAAGCACAAAAACCAGAAAAGTTGGAATTATAAGGAGGGAATAATGCATGGCTGAATTTATAGATTATTACGGCACAGGTAGGAGAAAAGCTTCTATCGCAAGAGTACATTTAAGACCAGGTGACGGTAAAGTAAGGGTAAACAAAAAAGAATTTGAAAACTTGACACAATATTTCAATAATAATCCAGTTTGGTCAAAACACGCTTTAGAACCTTTAACAGTTACTGAAAATGAAGGAAAATTTGATTTGGTTATAACTGTTGAAGGTGGTGGAATGAACGGTCAGGCTGGTGCTATTAGATTGGGAATTGCGAGAGCTTTATTAGAATATGATGAAAATTTAAGACCTGTATTAAGAAAATATGGTTTATTAACAAGAGATCCAAGAGAAGTAGAAAGAAAGAAATACGGTTTAAAGAAAGCAAGAAGAGCTCCACAATTCTCAAAGAGATGATTTTTGTTTTTATACAAAAGTATTGCATAATGAGGGAACGATATTCGTTCCCATCTTTTTGCTATATGGAGATGATGTCTTGATACCAAAAGAAGTTATTGATGAAATTAATTCAAGATTGAGTATTAAAGATATAGTGGGCAGCTATCTTTCCTTAAAAAAAACAGGAAAGAATTATACTGCTCTATGTCCATTTCATCCTGAAGACACTCCATCTTTTTTTATTTTCCCGGCAACAAATACATTTCATTGTTTTGGCTGTGGGGCTCATGGAGACCCTATTAACTTTATTCAAAAATACGAACAATTAAATTTTATAGATGCTGTAAAAAAAGCTGCTGTTATGGCTGGAATTGATATCTCCAAATATTTTAAAAATAGAGAACTTCCTATTGAATTACAAATTTTTGAAAATTATCATAAAAAATATAAAGAGTTATTATTAAATCTTCCTAATTCACATTTAGCCTGGAAATATTTATTAGGTAGAGGTATAAATAAAGATTATGCTGAAAAATTTGAATTAGGATTCTCAAACGGAACATTAAAATCGTCAATTCTCGATGATTTTGATTTACCTGTTTCTCTTGGAAACGAATTAGGAATACTTAGAAAAGATAAAACGGAAATATTTAAAAATAGAATTATTATTCCTATTAAAGATGATTTTGGAAGAATTGTTGGCTTTGCTGGTAGGACAATAAATAATGAATCTCCAAAATATTTAAATAGTCCTGAAAATAAATTTTTTCAAAAATCTAAAATTCTATATTTATATAATAAAGCTAAAAACATAATAAAAAGAGAAAAATATGCTATATTAGTAGAAGGATATTTTGATGCAATAAATATGCATATAAACGGCTTTGAAAATTCCATTGCTATTTTAGGTTCAGCTTTTACAGCAAATCATGCAAAAAAACTTATAAAATTAACAGACAAAATAATTACAATGTTTGACATGGATGAAGCTGGGCAAAAAGCTACTTTAAGATCATTGGATTATCTATTATCCTATGGTTTTCAAGTCGCAATTTCTCAATATCATGCAAAAGATCCAGATGAATTAATAAAGAAATCCGGAGAAACTGGGGTGTTAAATGCCTTAGAAAAATCAAAAAAATTTTATGATTTTATTCCTGAATATTACAAAGATAAATATAACATAAACGATGAATTTGGTATAGAACAATATCTTGAAAAAATGGCTGAATGGTATCTTAAATTTCAAAAATCAAAACATGCTGTTATTCTGGATACGTTTATTAAAAGAATTTCATTAATTCTTTTAAAACCAGAAAACAATATAAAAAAAGCTATTGAAAATATAATAAAATATAAAAAATTGAATAGAAAAATCATACCATATACACCAAAAGATGAAAATATATCTGATGCTTATTCCAAAAAAGCTGGAGAATTAGATAAGCAATTAATATGGTTATGGATTAAACATAAAAGATTTAGAGAAAAAATAAAAGAAAAATTATCATCAAAAGATTTTGAAACTTTAGGAAAAGAGTTTTTCGAACTAATTGAAAGTGGCTACGATTTATCTGAAATTTTGGAAAATGGTAGCGAAGATTTAATAGATTTAATAAAACTTGTATGGAATTTTGATTATGAATTAGAACCTGAAAGTATTTTTTTAAGTCTAATACAATCAGTAGATAAAATTAGAAAAGAAAAACAAATAAAAAAATTGAGAAAAAAATTAAATGCTACTACAGATCTAACTGAAAAAAAAGATTTAATGAGAGAAATATTCGAGATACTCGCTAGCCTTAAAAAGCGAGGAGGTGTTTTTTAATGGCAGATAAAGATTTAATGAAGGCTATAAAAGATATAGGAGATTTGGAAATTGGAAATATTGATAAATCACAGGAATATGTTGAAGTGAAAAAGAAAAAAAGAAAAAGTTATAAACCACCTAAACCATTTGAAAAAATTATAAAAGAGTTAGTAAAAAAAGCAAAAAAGAATAATATGATATTAACATATGAAGACATTGATAAAACTCTTCCATCTGAATTAGATACAGAATTAATAGAAAAAGTGTATGAATCTTTAGAAAAAGAAGGTATCGTTGTAGATGACGGTTCTCAATTAGACGAAAATAGTATTCATGAAATTGAAGAAATAATAGAATCTGAAGGTACTGCTACCATAGAATTAATGGACTATTTAGAAGATGGTGTAACTCAAGTATTTGATAATATGTCTTTAAAAGATCCCATAAAAGTTTATTTGAAAGAAATTGGAAAAATTAAATTATTAACACCACAAAGAGAAAGAAGATTAGCTAAAAGAGCTCATGAAGGGAATAAAAAAGCAAGAGATGAATTAATAAGAGCTAATTTAAGACTTGTTATATCCATTGCAAAGAAATACGTTGGTAGAGGTTTATCGTTTCTTGATTTAATTCAAGAAGGAAATATCGGACTGATTAAAGCCGTTAATAAATTTGATTATAAAAAAGGGTTTAAATTTAGTACATATGCTACATGGTGGATAAGACAAGCTATTACACGTGCAATTGCTGACCAGGCAAGAACTATAAGAATACCTGTACATATGGTTGAAACAATTAATAAATTCAATAAAATAATAAGGGAATATTTGCAGGAGTATGGCGAATACCCTTCACCTGAAAAACTTGCAGAATTAACCGGCAAACCAGTTGAAAAAGTTAATGAAATATTATTAACAGCAAGAGAAACTATATCTGCAGACTCACCTTTAGGCTCTTCTGACGAAGATGATTCTACAATAGGTGATTTCATAGCCGATGATTCACTTGATAAACCATCTGAAGTTGCAATGAAAATGCTATTAAGAGAAGAATTAGAAAAAATATTGGACACATTACAACCAAGAGAAGCAATGGTATTAAAGATGAGATATGGACTACTTGATGGAAAAGTAAAAACACTTGAAGAAGTAGGTCAATATTTTAACGTAACAAGAGAAAGAATTAGACAAATAGAAGTTAAAGCTTTAAGAAAATTAAGACACCCCAGCAGAAGTGCTCAACTTAAAGAATTAAGCTCAATGCTTGGAAAAGAATTATAACTGGGGGAATATTTATGAAAGAAAAAATTTTTAATTTAAAAAAAACTGAATACATTATTCCAGAATTTTTTAAAGAAGAACTTGATGACGAACAATTGGATGCTGTTATTAATTCAAATGGCCGAACATTAATAATTGCAGGCCCGGGTTCCGGAAAAACCCGGGTTATTACTTATAAAATTGCATATTTATTATCTCAAGGAATCAGACCAGAAAATATATTATTAGTCACATTCACAAGAGCTTCAGCAAAAGAAATGATAGAAAGAGTTAGAAATGTAACAAATGTAGACACTTCATCATTGACAGCTGGAACATTTCATCATATATGCAATATAATTTTAAGAAGATATTCGAAAATAATAGGTTATGAAAATAATTTTTCTATTCTTGATTCTGAAGATTCAAAGGATTTAATGAGAATAGCTAAAAATGAATATAAAGAACATTTATCCAAAGAAGAAGCAAAACAAATTCCAAATGAAGGCGTTATATTAAAAATTATAGGTTATGCTGCTAATACATTAAAATCTATAAGAGAAGCAATTTTAGATATCGCTTCGTATCTGATAAATTTCGAAAATGATATTGAGAAAATATACATGAAATATATTGAATTAAAACAAAAAATCAACGCAATGGATTATGATGATATGTTAATAAATACATTGCACTTATTAGAAACAAATGAAGATATTCGAAACCATATAGCTTCAAAGTTTAAATGGGTATTGGTAGATGAATTTCAGGATACAAGTTTAGTTCAACTGAGAATTGTAGAGTTTCTATCCAGTGTTCATAAAAATTTAATAGCAGTTGGTGACGACTCTCAAAGTATTTATTCATTTAGAGGGTCAAGATTTGAAAATGTTGATGATTTCACGAATCATGAAAATGTAAAACTATTTAAAATTCAAACAAATTATAGAAGTGTTCCAGAAATTGTAAATCTTGAAAATTATTTAATTCCCACACATTCAATTCCAAAAAAATTAAAACCATATAGATCTTCATATAATATAAAACCAAAAATCGTAAAAACTTATGATGAATTGGAACAATCTGATTTCGTTGTTCAATTAATTGAAAATAAATTTAATGAAGGTATTTCTCCAGATGAAATAGCTATTTTATATAGATCCCATAGTCTTTCTATGGCATTGCAACAAAAATTAGATGCTAATAAAATAGCATATAAATTATTATCAGGAAAGAGATTTATCGAAACAAGACATATAAAAGATATACTAGCATTTTTAAAAATAACAAATAATCCATTTGACAATATTTCATGGTCAAGAACTTTAAAATTATTTCCCGGGATTGGGCAAAAAACTGTATCAAAAATAACAAATAGTTTTTATTCTAACCTGATGGAATATACAACACCATATGATGCATTTGAGAATATCAATCTTAAAAAGTATCCAAAATTAAAAGATATAATATTATATTTATATGAAAATGAAACAGAAAATCCCCAGGATTTAATCGATTATATTTATTTTGAATTTTATAGAGAATATTTAGAGCTTAATTTTAAAGATGCTTATTCAAGAAAACTTGACATAGAAAGATTATCAGAAATTGCTTCAAGATATGAAACTCTTGATAAATTTCTCGAAGAACTTGCATTAAGCGAAAACATTGAAATTCAGAATGCTGATAAAGATAAAAAAACAGAAAAGATAACATTAACAACAGTACATGGCGCTAAAGGTCTCGAATGGAAAGTAGTAATAATAATTTCTGTTAATCCTGGAGACTTCCCAAATGGCATGGCGTTAAAAGATAAAAAACTTGATGAAGAAGAAAGGTTATTTTATGTCGCGGTAACCAGAGCAAAAGATGAATTATATATAGTTAAACAATTAACAGGAACAGCAAAACCATATTATGGTAACTCATTTTATATGAGACAAAAACTTCCTGATTTTACCGATAAAATTCCTGAACACCTTGTTGAATACTGGAAAATTGGATATGAAGAATAAGCAAACACCAGACTAAAAAAACAACCCCTTGAAGGGGCTGTTTTTTTAATTATCAGAAATTGCTGGTTTATATATTACTAATTTTTGTCCAATATAAATTAAATCTGGATTTTCGATATTATTCCATTTTGCTATTGCATAAGGATTTACATTGTACATTCTTCCTAATTTAAACAAAGTATCTCCTGATTTTACATTATACATAATATCTGTTGCAACATACCAATTATTATCCACTTTAGCTTCTATAACTTTATGTTCCATTATATAATCAGCCATTAATTCTGAAACTTCCATCATTACTTCTTTTACAACTGGTTTTCCTTTAAACATGGAATATCCTCCACCGCCACCAGCTCTATAATTATTCAATACAATTTCATATTCTTTATTCATTTCAACTGGTTTTCCTTCATACTCAAGCCATACTACTCTTTCTCCAACAGGTTTATTAACATCTATAATATATCTTATACCTTCCCACATATCATAATTATAATGTTGAGGTTTAGGATCAACCCATGATTTATTTACTTCAACCTTTCCATCTTTTAATACAAAATAGTCCGCACTTCTCTCTATTGCATCTTTTATATCTTTACCTGTAACTTTCAATACTTTTAAAGTATTTGGATAAATATAAACTCCATTTATATCTCTTAAAGTAACAGGGCCAGATTTCCATCCTTTTATATCATTATTAAACAATGCAGTTGAAGAAATCTTTACTCCAGAATAAGTTTGTTGTACTCTGTTTACAAATTCTATAAGTGCATTATCTGCTAATCTTGTTTTTAAAGGATCGTAAACATAAAAATCGCCTTTTGCAGTTCCAACTGGTTGATCCAACCATTTTTGAACTTTATCTTCATAATCCTGAACTAAATCTAAAACTTCTTTGTCTGATTCTACAGTTTTAGAATTTAACAATTCAGATTTCTTTGAAACTATTTTCCATTTTCCATCTGAGTTATCAAGAGTTAATTCTATTCTTCCAACCATTTTACCCCAATTTTTTGGCATAGATACTGCAACACCATTATAAACTCCTGAAATTGCTCTATGTTGGTGTCCTGTCAGCAAAACATCTATTCCTGGAACTTCTGTTAACAGCTGATATCCTTGATTTTCACCAGTTAATTCTTCAGTTGGTTTTCCAGTATTTAAATCCCTTTCAAATCCTCCATGATAACCTACTATTAAAACATCAACTTTTTCTTTTTCTCTTAATATTTTTACATATTTTTTTGCAACCTCAACTGGATCATAAAAATCAAGATTTCTGATATTTTTCGGATCTTCCCAATTTGGAATATATTTTGTAGTTAACCCCAGAATACCTATTTTAATACCTTTATAATCGAAAACCATATATGGTTTAAACACTGGTTTCCCTGTATCTTTATCTACTATATTAGCACTTAAGAACGGAAATGTTGCTTCTGATATTGCTTTATTTAAAACTTTCTTACCATAATTAAATTCATGGTTTCCTATAATTGAAGCAAGATATCCCATATGGTTCATGACTTTAACCATTGGATCAACAGGACCATTATCTATTCTCGCATGATAATATTCTAAAGGCGTCCCTTGGATTAAATCACCTGTGTCAATCAAAAAGACATTTGGATTTTTCTCTTTTTCCATTTTATAAAATGTTGAAACTCTTCCCAACCCTACATAATAAGGCTTATTTGTTGCATAATTTACAGGAAATATATTTCCATGTAAATCACTGGTATGAAGAATAACCAGATTTACTTCTTCTGCAAAAATAGTCAAACTAATAATTAAAATACTTAAAAGAATAAGAAACTTTCTCATACATACACCCCCTGCTTTGTTATATTGATAAATACTATTATACTACTTTTTACAAAAAAATGTACATCAAATTTTTAAAAATACATACTAATATTCCATATAGACAATATCTTTTAAAATATCTATAAATTTAAATTCTATGGAATCCATATCTACTTCAACCAATAAAATACTATTAGGCGAGTTTTCCTTTGGAGTAGACATACTTCCCGGATTTATTACAACAATATTATCAACCTTATCAAATCTTGGAATATGTGTATGACCATGAATCAAATATTGACAATTATATTTTTTTGCCAATAATATCGAATCTTCTAAATCAGGATCCCAGCCATGAGTGAAGAAAAAATTAAATGGACCATAACTTTCAATTACATAGGGTATTGATTCCGGTATATTTAACAATTTTAAATCTATTGGCGAATCACAATTCCCGGTTACAAATGTTCGTTTAGAAAATGTTGTTAATCTATTCGCAAGTTCCATTGGCTCATAACCCTCTGGCAACGAATTTCTCGGGCCATGATATAAAAAGTCCCCAAGATGTATCAATCTATCAGCTTCTTTTATATATTTTAAAGCTTTTTCAAAATAAAATATTGAACCGTGTGTATCACTAATTATAGCTAATTTCATATTTTACCTCCACAAAATTAAAGTTATTATTTACATTGTATATTTTACCACAATATTGCTATAAATGACAATACATCTTTTAATATATCCAAAAATTGCCCACCGCTAGGTGTGTATTTATGGAGCAAATATGGTATAATTAAAGAAAACTAATCTTCAAGGGGGAAAGGCTATGGAAGTTTTATTTTTAGGAACGGCTGCATCAGAAGGTTTTCCAAATCCTTTTTGTTCATGTGAAAATTGCAAAAACGCCAGAAAAGAAGGTCAAAAAAGTATCAGATTAAGATCAAGTATTTTAATTGACGAAGAAATATTAATTGATTTTGGACCGGACATAGTCGCATCAACTAATAGATTTGGCAAAGATTTGGCTAAAATTAAGCATATTTTAATAACTCATGGCCATTCTGATCATCTATTTTTTAAAAACTTTGAATATCGCAATCCTATATTTTCCGGTTCTTTTGATGATTTACCACATATAGACTTAATTGTTCCTGATAATTTAGGTACAATCATAAAAAATAATACTGATCTTCCAAAAATAAGTCTAATGTCAGTTGAGCCATTTAAAACTCTACATTTAAATGGTTATATTATATATACATTAAAAGCATATCATACTTCAGGTTATGATGAAACCCCTTTGAATTATATTGTAGAAAAAAACGGAATAAAAATTTTGTATGGTGTAGATACAGGGAAATTTCTGAAAGAAAGTGTGAATTTTATAAAAAATAAAATCGGATATCTAGATATTGTAATTTTAGATGCTACTATGGGATTTAACAAAAAATATGAATTTCATATGGGTTATGAAGAAATATTAGAAACAAAAAATGTATTCGAAAAAGAAAATATCATTAATGAAAAAACTGATTTTATAGTTACTCATTTTTCTCATTTACATAATCCTGTTCACTCAGAATTAGAAAATATATATTCTAAACATAATATTATTCCAGCATTTGATGGTTTAAAAATAAACAAATAATTTTGTGCCTTTGATTTATTTTAATATTCTGAAACTTAAATAATAAACAAATGACGGCTTAGCCGTCATTTGTTTATTATCTTATTTAGAAATTGATGTTTTAATTTTTTCAACAGCTTCTTTTAAAGCTTGAGCTGGTTCTAATTGACCATTTATAATTTGAGATAATGCATCTCCCATTGGTCCCCAAACCGACCCCATTTCTGGAACATTTGGCATAGGTTCTCCACCTGCTGCACTTTTTACAAATGCATCAACGATTTCTTTTGGAACAGGTCCGCCTTTTTCTTCGATAATTTTAGCAACATCTGTTCTTGCTGGTAATCTTGGATCTGCTAAATAGAATTCATAAATTCCCTCTTTTGTAGCTAAGTAATTAATTACAAATTCTTTTGCCAAAGCTTTATTTTCACTTCTTGCATTTATCATTAAACCTTGAACGCCAACAAATGGTTTTCCAAAATGACCATCAGATAATTTTAATTCTGTTAAAGGTAATACTCCAAAGTCTATTCCTGCATTTATATAGTCTTTTACAGCCCATGGCCCATTAATAATCATAGCAGCTAAACCATCTTTGAACATTGAATCCATCGTTCCGTAGTTAGCTCCTTGTGGAATTAATCCTTCATCAAAGAAAGATTTAATTAATTCAGCACCTTTAATTGCCCCATCATTTGCTAAACCAATATTATTTACGTCATAACCATTTTCTTTTGTCCATTTAAATACATATCCACCATTTCCAGCGATAAAGCTATATGAGAAATAGAAATTTCCAGCATCATATACAAATCCTAAAGTTTCATCAGTTGTATATTCTGCGGCAATGGCTTTTAAATCTTCGATAGTTTTTGGAGCTTCCTCAACATAATCTTTATTGTATAATAAAGCAACAGCTTCAATTGCATAAGGAACGCCATATAGTTTCCCATTTACTGTGAAAGCATTTAAACCTGATTGTGCGAATTTATCTGTTTCTATAGCAGAAAATGGAATTGAATCGATTAAACCGTTTTCAACTAATTCTCCAACCCAGTCATGAGCACCAACAATGATATCTGGACCTTCTCCTGCTTGTGCAGCTGTTAAAAATTTTGATTTAATGTCACCAAAGTTAACTTGTTGCACTTCAACCAATATTCCTGTATCTCTCGTAAATTTTTCACCAAATGCTTTCATAAAATCAACCTGTTTTTCTGAACACCATACAACTATCTTGTTTGATACTGCAAATATGGAAGTAAATGCAAATAATACCAATAATGTTAATACTGCAGCTTTTTTCATCTTTTTACCCTCCCTTTACTATTTTTATAAAAAAACTGTTACAGTAAAATTATAACACATAATTTTATATTTTTCTATATCTTTTTTTATTTTCAAGGGAGTTTATAAACGATTATAACGTTTTATTACTAATTAAAAATTAAAAAAGTTATCTTATAACTAAATATAACATATTTTGTGTAATCAAATCATAATCCTTAAAATACAAATTATATAGTTTATCTGTAAAAATTTTTGATTCTATTTCAAAAATAGCTGTATTATTAGAATAATTATAAGAATATACTTTAAAATTATTCGTTATTAAATTATAAATTTTTTGATATTTTTCATTTGAAATATCTAATATAACAATCTGAACAGGAAGACCGTTTGCGAGATAATCCATCCATGTTTTTATTATTTCTTTAGAAAGCTTTTCACCAACAATTTCAGAACTTTTTCTTACAGCTGTCTTTATAGCACCTATTTCCGTTACATCAGAACCTCCAGATTCAGCAGACACACTTGCAACCAATTTGCCTGTTGATGTCCAATAGGCTTTAAGCTCTATTTTACTTCTTGCTGTACTCAAACCATAATATTCTCCAGAATATTCAGCATATATATTGCCTTCAATTAAAATGTCAAGTCCTTCATTAGCTAAATTTATTTTATCCGATAATTTTTGTATTTTCCTCAAATCAAATAAATTAAAACCATATTTGCTTAATTTTCCTTCAATAGTTGTTTCCGCAATTTTTATATAAAAATCGTTACTCCTTGTTATTGGAATAAAAACACCTATTTTGGGTTTTTTCATCTGTTGTAATATATAGAAATAATCATCATCTGTTAATTTTTTTGAAACTTTATACTTTGCTTTTATTTTATAAATTCCATTTTCATTTGTTTTCTGTAATATTTCAGAATTTTTTATAAATCCATAGGTTTTTGAAAGTATTGTTTTATCAACTAATTTGAAATTTTTTACAGTTGTTTGATTATATAATTTCATTCCTACTATATTTTGTAAAGCCTGAATACGCGCGTTAGTTTCCGCTTCTTCATAATTAATTCCTTTTCCTTCCACTACAATCTCATCAAAGTCATTATCCGTAGAAGAAAAATATTCATAAGGTTCCGTTTCGGGTTGTGAAGAACAGGAATTTAGTATAAATAAAAACATGATTAACAGAAAAAAAACGCTTTTTCTCATATTCATCCCCCTTTGTAATAATAAATTCCATTATTTTCTATTATTATCCCCTCTATGGTCAGAATTGTTAGCCTTTGTAGTATAATAGATGATTCCTCAGATGTATAATATATAATTTTTTCAAATGTATTAAAATTATTAGTTATAGCCTCAATTATTTTAGAATCTAATGGATTTTTAATATCAATATTATTAGTATTTTCAAGATTAAAAATTTCTTTTAAATGGTTTTCCGAAATAATCGGTATTGCACCATTATAAATTAAATTATTCGTTCCTTCAGAAGATTTTTTTGTAATATCCCCTGGAATCGCATAAACATCTATACCATTTTCTATTGCTAATCTAGCTGTTATTAAAGAACCACTTTTTTTAGCTGCTTCTATTACAATTATGCTACTACTCAATCCAACAATTATTCTGTTTCTTTCAGGAAATCTAAACGGTTGAGCAGGCGTGCCTGGAGCATATTCTGAGATAATACATCCATTATTTTCCAATATTTCATTATATAAGGTTCTATTAAAAGCAGGATATGGAATATCCACACCACTACCCAAAACCGCTATCGTTTTATTTTTTATAGCTCCTTTATGAGCAAATGAATCTATTCCATAAGCCATACCACTAATTATGACGTATTTTTTTGATAATATCTCAGAAAAGGAAAAAGCTATATTTTTTCCATATGCTGTGCATTTTCTTGAGCCTACTATTCCAATAGATTTTTCTTTCAATAATTTTACATTACCTTTTATATATAAGACTAATGGCGAGTTATATATTCGCCTTAACTTTTCAGGATATTCTTCATCAAAAAAAGTAATAACTTTTATATCCTTTTCTTTCAAAATACTATAAAACTCTTTTAATTGTTTATGATCAATTATAGGCTCTTTATTATTTTTAATATTATCGATTATTTTTTTATTAGGCTCTTTCAAAAATTCCTTCATCCATATAATACTATTTTGAATCATTTTTAACATCCTTTTTATGTTCTCTAATTTCTCTCGTTAAAAAATAATTCAATGTGGTTCTAATTGCAATTATAGTTGCCAGATGTCCGGTATCATTCCATGTTGGAGATACTGTTGTTCTAAGGATACTTGCCCCTATCAGAAAACTTAACCCTAGAGAAAAAGAATGTCCAAGTTCTAACCGACTTTCCCATATACTCACTTCGGATTCTTTTCCAAAAAGTACATCCTTTAAAAATATAGAAAAACCTTTTATCATTCCAAATACTATTACAATCATAGCTAAAATATATGATATATTTGAAACGTAATCAACAAGAATTTCAACAACATGATGAATTCCCATTTAACCACTCCTTTATCTTCATTAATAACAATTTTATCATAAAAATTTAAAAAATAAAAAGCAACCTTTAATTGGTTGCTATAAATTGATAACTTCTAAATTTATAGGCATTTCTTTAGATCTATAAATTTTAAAATAAAAATTCATCAAATCAGGAAATTTTCTAAATCTTTTTGGTTCTCTTAACATTCTATATAGCCATTCTAATCCAAAAAACTGAAATAATTTCGGTGCTCTTGGTATCTTACCGGATATAACATCTATACTCCCTCCAACACCCATAGCTAATTTTACATTTAACCTATGAATATTTTTGTAAATAAATTCTTCCTGTTTTGGAACACCCATTCCTACAAAAAGGATTTCAGCACCACTATTATTAATTCTATTAATTACTTCTTCTGTATTATCAAAATAGCCATGATGCGTTCCAACAATAGAAATATCTGGATATTTATTTTCTAAGTGTTTTTTTGCCTTGTTTGCAATACCAGGTTGAGACCCCAATAAAAATATTTTATGCTCCTGCCATTCGCAAATTTTTAACATTGTATCTATTCCTGGACATCTTTCAGTTGTATACCCCCATTTTTCGAGATACTTTACAACACCAATACCATCTGGTATTGATATTGTTGCATTCTGTAATTCATATTTATATTCATCATTTTTAAAATATTCTAAAAACATTAATGCGTTTAAAGTTACAACCCAAACTTTTTCATCTGAATTTATTTTTCTTTTTATAAAATTCCACATTTCTTCCTTTTTACCCGATAATAATTTTAAACCAAATAATTGTATCATTTGAGTCACATCATTCCCACCTTTTTGATATACAATTTTTTTATAAACTTTTTTAATAAACGCTTCTATTTATTTTTTCTTTATCTTTACCTTAAATACCTAATAAATTATAATTAATGTGCTAAAATATATAACGGACTGTATATTGCTAAACCTTACTCAATTTTATATTTTACCATATTTCTGTCTTAATTTATTAATATGAATGTTAAATTTACAATAAAAATGGAGGTTGATTGTATGGATAATAAAAAAAGTGCTATAGATAGATTCATAGATAAATCTTTTCAGGAAAGTATTCCAAAAGAATTACCAGTAATTGCAACAAGAGCTAAATTAGTAATTTTTCCAAATTCCATATTACCAATGTTAATCGGAAGAAAAAAATCTATAAAAGCTCTTGAAGAATCTCTTGAGAAATACAACAACATGATTTTTTTTGTTTCACAAAAACATATAGAACAGGAAAATCCCAAAATTGAAGATTTATATAAAATCGGAACTGTTGGAAAAATTGTTCAAATAGTAAAATCACCAGAAGGTGAGTATAAAATTTTAGTTGAAGGATTGAAAAGAGCTAAATTCAAAAAAGTTATTGAAACAGAAGAACTATTTAAATTTGAAATTACTCCTCTTGAAAAGAAATATAAAATCACAAAAACCTTAGAGGCACTAGTGAGAAAAGCAAAAAATTTATTTGAAAAATATATTAGTTTAACAAAAAAATTCCCTCAAGAAGCAATAATGGTGTTAGAAGATACTAATGATCCTGAAATTATAAGTGATTTAATAGCATCTGTTTTACCTCTTGAACTAGAAGAAAAACAAGAATTATTGGAAGAGTTACACCCCAAAAAACGTTTAGAATTAGAATTGGAATTTCTTGCAAGAGAAATTGAATTATTGGAAATAGAAGAAGTTTTAGAATCAAAAGTAAGGGAAAAAATTGAAAAAGGTCAAAAGGAATTTTATTTACGGGAAAAATTAAAGGCTATTCAAGAGGAACTCTCTGGAGAATCTGATGAAGAATTTAAAGAGATCAAAAATAAGATTGAAAATTTCAATTTACCAGATTATGTAAAAGAAAAAGCGGAGTACGAACTAGGAAGACTTGAAAAAATGTCGCCATATTCTCCAGAATCTAATGTCGTTAGAACGTATTTAGATTGGATTATTAATTTGCCCTGGAATAATAAAACTGAAGATAGACTGGATATAAAAGAAGCTGAAAAATTGTTAAATAAAAATCATTATGGGTTAAAAGACCCAAAGGAAAGAATTTTAGAATTTCTGGCTGTAAGAAAATTAACAGATAAACCAAAAGCACCTATTCTATGTTTCGTAGGTGCTCCGGGAGTTGGTAAAACATCTCTTGGAAAATCTGTCGCTGAAGCCTTAGGAAGAAAATTCGGAAGAATTTCACTTGGTGGCATAAGAGATGAAGCTGAAATACGCGGACATAGAAGAACATATGTGGGAGCTATGCCAGGTAGAATAATTCAATTAATAAAAAGACTAAATGTGAAAAACCCGGTTATTGTACTGGATGAAATTGATAAAATGGGAATTTCTTATCAAGGAGATCCTGCCTCTGCTCTCTTAGAAGTTCTTGATCCAGAACAAAATAATAGTTTTATAGATCATTATTTAGAAATACCATTTGATCTCTCTGAAGTGATTTTCATTACTACTGCTAATGTGTTGCATACAATCCCTTCAGCTTTAAGGGATAGAATGGAAATTATACATATTTCAGGATACACTGATGCTGAAAAGTATTATATAGCCAAAGATTATATAATTCCACGTTTAATTGAAGAACATGGAATAAAACATTCTCAAATAAAATTGAATAAATCTGCTTTACAAAAGATAATTTCTGAATACACAAGAGAAGCTGGCGTGAGATCTCTAGAACGTGTTCTGGCAAAATTAATGCGAAAAACTGCTTTAAAATTAGCTGAAGGTGAAAATAAAGTTACTATTAAAGTTAAAGATATAGCTGATTTTTTAGGTACTCCACCATATTTCAGATCAGACAAATTAAAAAAACCCGAAATAGGCGTGGCTACAGGAATGGCCTGGACAGCATATGGTGGAGAAATTTTGCAGGTTGAAACGCTTATAACCTCTGGTAAAGGAAAAATCATAATTACAGGTAAATTAGGAGAAGTTATGAAAGAATCTGCGCAAATAGCATTAACGCTATCAAAAGTATTAATAGAAAAATTTGATGAAAAGTTAAAAGACAAATTTGAAAATTGTAATTTTCATATACATGTTCCAGAAGGGGCTGTACCAAAAGATGGTCCATCTGCCGGGATTACTTTAACAACATCAATAATCTCCTCAATATTAAAAAAACCTGTCAACAATGAAATTGCTATGACTGGCGAAATTACTTTAATGGGCAAAGTATTACCTGTAGGTGGAATTAAAGAAAAGTTATTGTCCGCATATAGAAGCGGAATTAAAGAAGTAATAATCCCTAAAGATAATGAAAAAGATTTAGAAAAAATTCCAGAAGAAATTCTAAAAAGAATAAAAGTCAATAAAGTTAATAATATTGAAGAAGTATTAAAAATAGCTTTACTGGGGTGATAAAAATGTCTAATAAAATAGAATTAGTAAAAACCGCATATATAAAAGGAGATTATCCTCCTGTTCTTAATTCAGAAATAGCATTTGCCGGAAGATCTAATGTTGGAAAATCAAGTTTGCTTAATAAAATATTCGGTATAAAAATCGCAAAAACAAGTTCTAATCCTGGAAAAACTCGATCTATAAATTTTTATAGTGTAAATAACAAAGGTTATCTTGTAGACTTACCTGGATATGGATTCGCAAGCGTTTCAAAAGAGGAAAAGAAAAAATGGGCTCAATTATTGGAAGATTACTTTACTAACAGATTTTCATTACAGATGGTCTTTTTGCTAATCGATCATAGGCATGAACCACAAAAGAAAGATATTGAAATGATACAATGGTTGAGACAACTAGAAATACCTTTTATTATAGTTCTTACAAAACTCGATAAGTTAAAGAAATCAGAAAGAAATAAAAAACTCAAAATAATACAAACTGAATTATCAAAATATGGAGAATATTTATATTTCCCTGTATCTTCAAAAACTGGCGAAGGTATAGGCTTATTAAAAAGTGAAATATATAAATATTTAAAATAGCAGGTAAGTAATTACCTGCTATTTATAATTATTATAATATAAAGATTTTATCTTTAATTAATTATAAAAATGTCAACTCAATCTGATAAAAATAATACTGCACTTAAGTGCAGTATTATTTGCATTCAGTACACATCCCATATATCTTCAAGTCGAAATCTTTAATTTCAATATTTTCATATGGTAAAATACTTCTTATTTTTTCTTTATCCAAATCCAACTTTAAGGCCTTCCCACAATTTTCACATATAAACAACACTCTGGGAGCGTCATCAAAATCTTCAATCAATTCATATCTTGGTGTTCCATCTTCAAAATCCAACTTTCTAATAATACCTATTTCTTCTAAAAGATCTATACCCCTCTTTACTGTCATTTTACTTGTTTTATGACTTTTTTTCTTTCTGATATTCATATATACATCATCTAAACTCAATAATCTTCCTTTTGATTCCATAAATATTTTTAAAATAAGCTCTCTTTGTGCAGTCATCCTTTGTTTTTTATCTCTGAGAACCTTTTTTAATATTTGTTGGGACATAGTGTAAAATCCGCCTCCTCATATTTTAGTTCGATTCAATTTTACAGCAAAAAAAAAACTTTTTGATTTAAATATTATTAAAATTGTGTTCCCTTTTATTTAATTCAAACAGTGTGTATATCAATTTTCCACCCGGTAATCTTCGCTGCAGCACGAGCATTCTGACCACCCTTACCTATTGCCAGAGATAATTGATTTTCAGGGACATGAACCAAAGCTGTTTTATTTTTTTTGTCCAATTTAATTTTCAAAACCTGTGCAGGCGCTAGAGCATTTTTTATCAATTCTTCGACATTATCTGACCATCTAATAACATCTATTTTTTCCAAATTTTTCAAATCATCTAATATTTGGCTTATTCTTACACCATTTTCACCAATACATGCACCTACTGGATCAATTTTTGGGTCTTCTGAATAAACTGCTATTTTACTCCTTATTCCGGGTTCTCTGTATATTTTTTTTATTTTTACTATACCATCTTCAATTTCAGGTATATTCATTTTGAATAATTCTTCCACAAATTCTGGTGCATTTCTTGTCACAAGAATTTTAGGCCCTTTAGTTGTTTTTTGAATGCTTTTAATGTAAACTTTTATGATATCTCCAGAATATAGGGTTTCATTAGGTATCCATTCTTTTTTTGGTAATTTTGTTTCCAATTTTCCAATCCTTATATCCGCATAATCGTTTGTTACCAATAATACTTCTGCTGTGGTTATTTTACCCTCAAGTGGAGCATATTTATGATATAAATTTTCTTTTTCTATTTCTCTAATACTTTGCTTTATAACCTGTTTAGCTGTTTGTGCAGCTATTCTTTTAAATTCTTTCTTCGGGTTTATTTTCTTTTTAACAACATCCCCCAATTGTACTTTTGAACTTATTTTTTTTGCTTCATCTAAAGTAATTTCTTCACCTTCTTTTTCAACATTTTCAACAACTTTAAGAAGTTGATATATTGAGATTTCTCCATGATTTTTGTCCACAATTACTTCAACATTTTCCATCTCATAATTATTTTTATAAGCTTTTTCTATTGCTTTTTCGATAATTTCTAAAAGAACCTCTTTTTTTATATCTTTTTCTCTTTCCAATTCTTCTAATGCTTCTATTAAAACCACATTCATATAATCACCTCCACTTTATAAATCTATTTCTAAATTTGATCTAAGTATTTTTGTATAAGGAATATTTAAAAGTTTTCCACCATCTTTTTCTCTTATAAATATAGTATTATCCTCTATATTTTCGATATATCCTTTAACAACAGAACGATTTTGTATTCGTTCTTTTAAGATTATTTTAGCTAATTTTCCTCTAAATCGTATAAAATCTCTTAAATTTCTTAATGGCCTATCCAATCCAGGAGAACTAACTATTAAATCATAAGAACTATCTATTATGTCTTTTTCATCAAGATATATCTCTATTTCTCTTGAAAACTTTTCACATTCGTCAATTCCAATATATCCATCTAACTTATCAATAATTATTTCTAATTTTAATTTTCTTCTGATTTTTTTCATTGAAACATCAAATATTTCAAGATTCATCCTTTTAGCAATTTCATTAGCTTTTTCTTTTATCAGGTCAATTTTCATAATAATACACCTCCTTATTAATAAAAGAGAGTTCGAGGGCGAAGCCCTCGAACATCTTAAATAATTTATTTCAATGCGATTATATCACATTTTTTTTATAAAATCAAGTGGAAATTGCAAAACCGAACGCATCTTTTTCGAATGCAATTATATCATTTCTGGAAGTTACTATATTTTTATCTTTTTTTCGTAAATTTTCCCCAAAAACACTGGAAAGAATTTTTTGTGATGAATCGCTAGCATACATTTCTATTTCAGAAATTTTCCTTAATAATTTTCTTCTATTTTTATCAATATTATTAAACGCTCCTCCTTTAATCATCTGTTCTATAATATTTCGTGTAATTCCTATATTTTTAGTTCTTTTTATAAAGTCTTCAAAGGATATATAGTTTCCATTCTTATTAACATCATCAAAAATTTTTTTCTCCACAAACTCACCAACACCTTTTATAGTTCTCAAAGGAAGTATAACAACACTTTTTTTAATTTTTCCTGATGGAAAATTTATATCAGGTAGTAATAAATTAATGTTCATAAGTTTTATTTCATTATACAAATCAAAAGAAAATCCTTTATACTTTATATATTCAAGATAAAACCTTTCGGGATATAAACTTTTTATTTCAGCAATCCAATAACTCAAATGCGAATATGCTACACTATGAGATTTATTAAAAGCATATTGAGCAAAAATTTCTATTTTTTTATATAATTCTTTTGCTTCCTTTTCTCCAATTTTTTTTGCTGCATTCGAAATAAA
Source organism: Marinitoga sp. 1197 (assembly GCF_001021165.1). Classification (NCBI taxonomy): domain Bacteria; kingdom Thermotogati; phylum Thermotogota; class Thermotogae; order Petrotogales; family Petrotogaceae; genus Marinitoga; species Marinitoga sp. 1197. The sequence continues at coordinate 45,634 of NZ_AZAY01000025.1, read as the reverse complement.
TTTTTCTTTTAATGCTGTAACTTTTTTAATATCCTTTTTGGCAATAGCTTTTCTAAAATTATCAGATTCATGTGCTGCCAATCCGCCTAATTTTTGTGCCAGATACATTACCTGTTCTTGAAATATAATAACCCCTTTTGTTTCCGGTAGCATCTTTTTTAAATACTCTTTCGAACTTCCTTCTAAATACTCATCAAACATTCCTGAATTCAGAGGACCTGGTCTATTTAATGCCAATAATATATATAATTCATTAAAATTTTTAGGTCTTAATTTTCTGGTTAATTTTTTTGCCAGATTCGATTCAAGTTGAAAAATTCCTTCTGTTAAACCTCTTGATATCATACTATATACGTTTTTATTGGATAAATTGAAAAATTTATCTTTAGAATAATGAAAGTTGAATTTTTTTAATAAAGATAGCGTATCTAAAGATAATAGGTCAAATTTTTCTATACCAATTAACTTTAGTTCGTCCATCTCCCATAATGTTGCAGGAATGTTTCTTGAAAAATCAAGTGGTATGATATCTTCGATGTTTTTATCTGACAAAATTACACCCGCAGCATGTACGGATTCAGCTGTTTCAATTCCTTCAAGATAAAAAGATAATGTATAAAAATCTTTTATTTCCGGTTTATTATATAATTTCATATTTTCTTTATCTCTTATTTTTTTTGTAAATTTATTTGAATAATCTATTCCCAAAATACTTTTGACTTTTTTAAAAACACTTTTACTTTTCATTCTTACATAAGTTCTAACCTGAGCAACTTTAAATTCTTTCGCCAAATTTTCAATAAGAACGTCTCTTTTTTCTGACTCAATATCAACATCAATATCGGGTAATTCCTGTCTTGATTCGTTTAAAAATCTTTCAAAATAAAGATTGTATTTTACCGGATCTATTAATGTTATACCAAGCATATAAACAATTAAAGAACCTACGGCTGAACCTCTTCCGGGTCCTATTAATATTTTAGATTCTTTAGCAATATCAATTATCTTTTTTACAGTTAATATATAATCTGAAACATTTAGTTTTCTGATAATTTCTAATTCATATTTCAATCTATCCATATAACTTTCCGGTATTTTTTTTATTATTGGTAGAATACTTTCATATAACTTTTTAAATCCACCCATATTAGGAATGTCAACAAAAAATTTGGAAATATCATAATTAGTATCTATACTTAAAATATAATTATATAATTTCTTATCAATATAATTTTCAATACTGTAATTTTTCCTTATATAATCACCATTAAGATTATTTATTAATTCTGAAAATCTTTTCGTTGGATATACTATTTTTCTTAAAATTTTTTTACTGGAAAAAAAATATAAATTATCTTTCATTCCATTATATATTCTTATAGCTTTTTTAAGATCTTCTGTATTTTTAAGTAATGCAACATTGTTTTTATATTCAAAAAATATTATAGGCTTTATCTTATACAAATTGCATGTATGTATGAAATCTATCCACGATTTTGGATGGTTTTCTAATATTGCAATAGATGAATAATTATATTTTTTTGCCAGTGGAACCAAATCTCTTATTTGAATATAAGATTGTCCAATTGTTTTAGAGGTTACAACAGGACCTAATATTTTCAAAATAATCACCTCATTAAATGCATACTCCATATAAAAAATAAATATTAAAATTTTCTTTAGTAATATTTGTTAATATTTTACACATTCCAATTCTTTTATAATTCAATTTATATGATTTTTCTAACCGCTTTCAATGCTATTATAACACAAAACCAGCTTACTAATAGTAAGCTGGTTAAACACTGGTAAAATATTTCTAACAAAATCAATTTTAGGGATATAATAATAAAGTCTCGCAATTTGCGAGACTTTATTATTATATTGCTCTCTTTACTTTTCCAGCTTTTAAACAGCTCGTACAAACATTCATTCTTTTTATTGTTCCATCTTCTAAAACAACCTTAACTTTTTGAATATTTGGTTTCCACCATCTTCTTGTTGTTACTTTAGAATGAGCAACGCTATTGCCTGCTGTTGGTCTTTTTCCACACACTTCACAAACTCTAGCCATTTTAATCAGCCTCCTATATATTTTATTATTTATTATATTTAATGTACCTTATATATTATATACATAAAGATGAATTTAATATTTAAATAAGGTTAATTTTATTCATCATTTTCAATTAATTTCTCTTCATCTTCAAATTTCATTGGCTTTACTATTGGATAAGCTATAACATCCCTTATTGTTTCTGCATTAGTAAGGAACATAACAAATCTATCTATACCAATTCCGAGACCACCTGTTGGTGGCAACCCATATTCTAAAGCTCTAACAAAATCAAGATCCATCATCTGAGCTTCATCATCACCTTTTTCTTTTAATTCCACTTGCTTTTTGAATCTCTGTAATTGATCTACAGGGTCATTTAATTCACTAAATGCATTTGCTAATTCTCTGCCATATATGATTAATTCAAATCGTTCTGTAACTCTTGGATCTTCTCTATGGCGTTTAGCCAATGGTGATATTTCAACAGGATGTTCCAAGACAAATGTTGGTTGAACTATTTTGTTTTCAACTAACGACCACAATTCATCTATATAATGCCCTTTATCTTCTACCTGAATATCAACCCCATTTTCTTTTAAAACTTCTATCATTCTTTCATCTGAATCCTCTAAAATATCAACCCCAAGATGTTCTTTTATAAAATCTCTCATCTTTACTCTTTTAAAAGGTGGTTTGAAATCAATTTCTACTCCTTGATAATTAATTTTTGTTGTACCATGTATTTTTTCTACAACATATGATAAAACTTCTTCTGTAATTTTCATCATATCATTATAATCAGCATATGCTTGGTATAATTCCATCATCGTAAATTCAGGATTATGTTTATAAGAAACACCTTCATTTCTAAAATTCTTACCAATTTCAAATATTTTTTCCATTCCACCAACAACAAGCCTTTTTAAATATAGTTCGGGAGCTATCCTCAAATACATATCAACATCATAAACATTTAAATGTGTTACAAATGGTCTTGCATTTGCACCACCTAAAATAGGATGCAATGTTGGTGTTTCTACCTCTATAAATCCCTTTGAAGATAAAAATTCCCTGATATATCTAATAGCTTTAAATCTTGTTACAAATGTTTTTAAACTCTCATCATTGGCTATCATATCAACATATCTCTGTCTGTATTTAACTTCTTTATCTTTTAGTCCATGCCATTTTTCAGGTAATGGTCTCAATGCTTTTGACAAAATTTCAAAATCCAATATTAATAAAGTTAATTCTCCTGTATGCGTCTTAAAAGGAAATCCTTCTATTCCAATCCAATCTCCAATATCCATATATTTTTTGAATTCGTCGAATTTTCCGTCAGCAACTTTATCCTTTCTTATATATGCTTGTATTCTTCCTGTATCATCTTTTATTACTATAAAGGCAGATTTTCCATGCTTTCTAATTGACATCACTCTACCAGCAAACTTAAATATTTCATTTTCTAATAATTCCCCATCAGAAATATTGTTGTATTTTTCTTTTATTTCTTCAACTTTCATATCCTTTTCAAATTTGTAAGGATATGGATTCCTTCCTTCTTTTCTAATTTCTTCTATCAACTTTAATCTTTGCTCTCTTAAATCGCTCAAATCAAGCACCTCCATATTTTAATATAGCTAATATTTCAAGTTCTCTTTCTTTATTTGATGGTGTTTTAAACTTTATTTTATCACCAATTCTTTTCTTTAATAAAGCTTTTCCTAATGGAGATTCTGAACTAATCTTTTTAGGATTGGAAAATATGTCAGCTTCCTGTGAATTAACTATCTTATAGGTTTCTTCTATATTCTTTTTTAAATCTTTAACAATAACTGTATTCCCTAAATTAACTTCCTCATTATTGCTTTCAGATTCATCAATAACCTCTGCATTTTCCAATATATAATCAATTTCTTTTATTCTTGAATCAATCTTTCCCTGTTCATTTTTTGCTTCTTCATATTCACTATTTTCAGATAAATCACCTAATTCTCTTGCCTCTTTTATTCTTTCAGCAATTTCAGTCATTAATTTTTTCTTTAACGCTTCTTTTTCTTTTATTAAATTTTCATAACCTTCTTTTGTAAGTTGTATCTTTTCACCTGGTACCATATTTTAAACCTCCTTAATTTTCTTTTTTCTTTAAATCATTTATTATTTTTATAAAATGGTTTAAATCTCCGAATTCTTTATATACTGAAGCAAATCTAACATAGGCAACATGATCAAGCTCTTTTAATTTATTCATAATTATATCACCTATTTTTCTGCTTTCTATTTCTGAAGTTCCCATTTTTCTCACAATCTCTTCAATTTCTGCAACCAGATTTTCAATTTGCTCATAACTTATAGCTCTTTTATGGCAGGCTTTAATTACTCCATTTAATACTTTTTGCCTGTCGAATATTTCTCTTTGTCCATTTTTTTTAATAACAAAAATTTTATGCATTTCATATCTTTCATATGTTGTAAATCTACTACCACATTTCAAACATTCCCGTCTTCTTCGAGTCACAGTACCTTCAGCAATTGTTCTTGAATCCAATACTCTCGTTTCATCGTGTCCGCAATATGGACATTTCATAAATATCCACCTCTTTTTATATTATTAGCTAATTTTTCCAATTTTTTTATTTTATAATATAACGAAGATTTTGATATATTCAATGATTCAGCCATTTCGCTTAAACTATCACTTTCATTTTCCAATCTATACAATGCTATTTGTTTTAATTCATCTGGCAACTCATCAAACAATCCATTTTCTAAAAGAATATTAATACTTTCAATTTGTTTCGAAGCACTTTCTGCAGTTTTAGTTGCATTTGCAGAAATAAAATTAAACGTCCGCGACACATTACTTTTCAATTCGCGAACTTTTATAATATTCGATATTTTTTCCACAGAATCATGTGCTCCTATTAATTCAAGCACATTTAGAATATCTCTAGATGATTTTATGTATATTTTTATTTTATTATTTTTTGTTATATAATTGGCTTTAATTCCTATAAGATTATGTAAATTTTTTATTATTTTTTGCGCAAAAAAATCAGTAAAATCAGAAAAAATTTCAAAATGGTAATTTTTGGTAATTGAAACCGACCCACAACTCAAAAACAAACCTCGCATAAAAATACCAAATAAATATGGGTCATTATAAATATATTTCGGAATATCATCAGAAAAAATATCTATATTTTTTTCTTCAAAAACTATTTTTGCATGCATTAAATTAAAATAAAGTTCTCCCATTCTCCCTAATTTTAATCTTTTTTCAATTTTTATATAAGTTGTTATCCATTCCTCAAATAATTCTTTAGAAATCTTATATACTCTTTTCAGAGTATTCATTGATGAAACAGATAATTTTAAAAAACGTTGATCTCCATTTATAACAAAATTTCCCTTTCCTTTTATAAAACCAAATAATTCTACTTCAGGGTAATCAATTTTTGTATTGACCAATTCTAATTTAACATTTTCTGAAAAAACTGACATTTCTATCACCTGTCAATATCTCTATGAAAAATAGATACATTTAGATTATTATCTTTTAGCAAAGCATAAATCTTTTCTGCTACATAAACAGATCTATGACGACCACCTGTACACCCTATTCCAATGTTAATAGAAACTCTACCTGTTGATGAATACCATTTTTGAATTTTTAATATCAACTCAAAGATGGATTTTACGGTATCCTTTGATTCTCCAAAATGCTCTAAATAGTTTATAATATCTTTATCTTTTCCAGTTTGAATAAATAATTCTTTTATATAATAAGGATTGGGTAAAAACCTTACATCAAACAAATAATCTAAATCGTTTGGAACAGAATATTTAAACCCAAAACTAATTATTTTTATTTTTGTGTTATTTTCTTTATTTTCTTCTAAAATTTCAAAAATTTTTTCTCTGAATTTTAAAGGTTCGAGATTTGTAGTATCTATAATAATATCTGAAATTTCCTTTATAGGTGTCATTAATTCAACTTCTTTATCTATAGCTTTTTCCAAAGAATTATTTTCGTTTTGTAAAGGATGGGAACGTCTTGATTTCATAAATCTAATCTTTATAGTTTCTACAGAAGAATCTAAAAATATAACTTTAAAATCATTATCTCCTTTTTTAAATGTCTTTCTAATCTTTATTATTTCATCTTTTAATCTCTTCGGATCTTTCCATCTAATATCACTAACAAAAGCAATATTTTCTATATCTGAACTTTTTAAAATCATAATTAGAAATTCTTTAATTAAATGCGGTGGAATATTATCTATAGTATAAAAGTTAATATCTTCTAAAATCTTTAATATTGTTGTTTTTCCAGCTCCAGATAATCCCGTAATTAGTAAAATTTTTCTTTTCTTCACCATAAAACCACTTCACTTTCATCAAAAGCAAGAGATAAATATTTAACTTTATAATTCTTATGTAAAATTCTTTCTGAATTATATATGAATTTGGGTAAATTACCTGAAACAAAAAAAGTAATTTCTGGAGATGATTCATTAATTGGTATATAATTTTTTAATGAATCCACAATTCCGTTAGCAGGGTCTACTATCTCACCTTTTACCGCTTTTTTTATATGTTTTTCCAAAATCGGATAATGAGTGCAACCCAGAATAATTTTGTCATATTTTTTTTGTTTTCTCAAATAAAAGTTTACAATTGATTCTGCTATTGGTCCGTGCCATATTCCTTCTTCAATCAACGGTACAAATAAAGGACAGGCTATTTCACTTAATTTCACTCTTTTAGAAGCTAAAAGCTCTCTATAAGTTCCTGTTTTAACGGTATTTTCGGTAGCCAATAGCAAAACCCTTTCGTTTGCATTTACCTGTTGAACAGCATTTTCCAATATACTGATATATTTGAATTTATAAACAGACATATCTATATAATTTCTTAAAATTATTGAATCAGAGGTATTACATGCAGCAGCAACAATGTCTATTCCGAGCTCATCGTAAAATCGGAATAGACTTTTCAAAATTGATATAATTTTTTTTATTGGTTTCGAACCATAAGGTACATTCATGGTATCACCAAAATAAAAATACTGGTGGCCTTTAAAGGTCTTGACCACCTTTTTCAATACGGTTAATCCACCTATACCTGAATCGAAAAAACCTATTTTCATAATTTACACACCACCAAACTACACTTTATTACGGGAGACAAAAGAGACTTTATCTATTAAATCTTTTAATCCGTTTTTTAATTCTAATTTTTCCAGATTTTCATTTAATAATAAAAACAACAGGATATGAACAAGATCAGGATTGTTCATTTTAGAATATATATCTTCAACATTCTTTTTTATGTTTTCTAAAATTTCATTTACAATTTCTTCAGGTTCATCTGTAATAAAATCGTATTTTTTTCCCATTAAATCAAAATATATATGTTTTTGTCCTTTGTCTCCCATAAAACTTCACCACCTGAAAATCACCATTTAGATTCTTCTTGCGAATATGTTTCAGTAACAGATTCATTACTAATAGATTCTTCTTGAGTTTCAAATAAATTTCCTTCAGAAGAATTGTCTTCGCCAAGGATTTCTTTTAATTTATAATTGATATCCTTGATATATTTTTCCATATCTTCTTCGTTTTTCTTTAATTCTTCAAGTTGGTTTTTTAATGCATCTCTTTCTCTTGAAAGATTTTCATATTCAGCGTATAATTCTTCATTTTCTTTTTTTAAAGCCTCTTTTTCTTCTTTGAGTCTGTTGTACTTCTCAGTTAAATTGTTTATAATGTTTTCAAGTTCTTTTAAAAGTTCCATATTCATACCCCCTTGATCGTTATTCAATATTTTTTTCCACAAAAATATTAAATTTCCCTCTTTATTATATCATAAAAATTTCCATAAATCACGAATCTGTGTTATAATATTCTAAGAAAAATTTTATTCGGAGGTGAAGTTATTATGAATTTTTATAGTATAACAAATTTTTTATTTTTTGGTCCACCTGAAGCGGCTGCTCCTCAAACTACTACAGGGAGCGCTGCCACAACAGCTTCAGGTGGTATTTTTGGAATATTATTTCCGTTTGTATTAATTTTTGGTTTAATGTATTTTTTAATAATAATGCCACAAAAAAGGCAGGAAAAAAAGCATAGAGATATGCTCTCAAAATTAAAAAAGGATGATAAAATCCTAACCCAATCAGGAATTATAGGAAAAATAGTGAATATTAATAATGATTTTGTAAGAATTAGAACTGCTGATAAAACAGAGTTAGATATTACTAAAAGTTCAATAGTTGCTATTTTATCTAAATCCAACAAAGAAGAAAATAAAAAGTAATATTCAAGGGGGTTGGTTTTGTGAAAGCACACAAAGTTAGAGTAATTATTTCTGTAGTAGTTATACTAACCGCATTATTGTTATTTTTTTGGCCATCGAAAACAGCAAGTGAAAATACTGGAATTTTTAAGTACTTTTCTAATATTAAACTCGGGCTGGATATTAAAGGCGGTAGTATGTTGGAATATAATATGAAACTCGATGAAGGTACAGATCCAAATGAAATTATAGATAATGTTATTCTTGTATTGAGAAAAAGGTTAGATGCTGCAGGATACACTGAAGCTGTTGTATCAAAAGTTGTTAGCGGAAATAAAATCAGAGTTCGTGTTGAAATTCCTGGAATTACTGATATTGAAACTGCAGAAAAGTTAATCGGTAGTAGAGGAAAACTTTATTTTGCTGAAGTGATCGAAGTTCAAACATCCGATATAAAACCAGAAGTTAAAAGAAATAAATATGTGGTTATAAATGGTAAAGATGAGCCTTTATATGATTATGTCAGAGATTTATATGATGAAACAACATGGTATAAAATAAAAAAATATTTTACTTTCGGTAAAGAACCTTTTGAATTTACAGGAGCTGAAGTAATAGATGCTAATGCTGATATAAACACAAGGAAAAAAGGATTTTTAGTAAATCTAAAGTTCAACTCTCAGGGTAGTAAAAGATTTGAATTGATAACTGGTAATTTAGTTGGAAAGAGATTGGCAATAATATTAGATAATAAAGTTATTATAGCTCCTGTTATTAATCAAAAGATTACTAGCAATTCAGCAGTAATAGAAGGAATTCAAACTATCGAAGAAGCTCGAAATGTTGCAGCATTAATTAAAGCTGGTAATTTGCCTGTTGATTTAGTCAAATTCCAGGAAAGAACAACAGGTCCAACGTTAGGAAGAGATGTTGTTGAAACTATTGTAAAAGCTGGTTTGTTAGGATTAGTTGTTGTTATGGTTTATATGATTATTTTCTATGGTTGGATGGGTGTAGTAGCAGATATTGCATTATTATTTAATTCAACTTTACTCCTTGGAGTATTGGCGGGAACACATGCAATTTTAACTTTACCTGGTTTAGCTGGTATTATTTTAACTTTTGGTACAACGGTTGATGGTAATGTTATTATTTATGAAAGGATAAAAGAAGAATTAAGACATGGTAGGCCTCCTTTAACAGCCGTTAGATTTGGTTTTGATAAAGCATTCTGGACACTTTTTGATGCAAATCTGACAACCGTATTAGCGGGTGTTGTATTGTATTACTTCGCAACAGGTACAGTAAGAGGTTTTGCAATAACATTGATTATAGGTGTTTTAGGAAGTATGTTTACGAATTTAGTTGTATCAAGGGCTATTCTTGAGTCCACAAGTCATCTAGTCAATGTTAAAAAATATCAAAAAGTGGCTGTTGAGGAGGGAAAAAAATGATCGATTTTGTAGGTAAAAGAAAATTTTTTATATTACTTTCATTATTGTTGATAATTACAAGTTTAATTTTTGTTTTTACAAAAGGTTTTAATCTTGGTGTTGATTTTGCAGGTGGAACAGAATTTGTAATTTCTTCAGATAAAGAAGTAAACATAAATGAAATTAGAAATATATTGAGTTCTATAAAATCCGATTATGCAACGGCAAAAATTGCAAAACTTAAAAATTTGAATGTTGAAAATTCTAAATTATTTCAATATTCTGTTGTTTTAAAAGAATCGTTATCAGGATCAACTGCTTTAAAAGAAAATTTAATTAATTCAATGAAAGAAAATTTTTCTGAAAAAAATATAAAAATAGACTTTTTAGAATTTAACGATGTTTCAGGTTATGCTGCAGAAGAAATAAAATCATATGCATGGTATGCTGTTATTATTTCATTAGTTTTATTATTAGCTTATATCACATTAAGATTTAAATTTTCATTTGGTGTTGGTGCTATCTTAGCTTTAGCTCATGACATAATAATTACAATGGGATTTTACTCTATATTTAATATTGAAATAAATGTAGCAGCTATTGCAGCATTTTTGACTCTTGCTGGATATTCATTAAATGATACTATAGTTGTATATGATAAAATAAGAGAAAATATGAAAAAATTAAGAGGCAAAAAAAGTATAGAAGAAATTGTTAATACAAGTATCAATGAAGTTATAGTTAGATCAATTAATACATCATTTACAACATTTCTTGTAGTATTGCCAATTTTAATTTGGGGTGGAAAAGCCATAGCTCCGTTTGCTTTCGGTTTAGCTGTTGGTGTTGTTGTTGGAACTTATTCCTCACTTTATATTGCAAGTCCAATTGTTATTGGCTGGATAAAAAAGGCAAAAGTTTATTAATAAATATAAAATCAATTTCTTAATAATACTTTATTTTTGTAGAAGAATCTTTTTTATTATACATGGTCAAATAATAAAAAGAGGGCTATGCCCTCTTTTTATTATTTTATTATCTTAATAATTGTAAAACCTGTTGAGGTAACTGATTTGCCTGAGATAACATTGCAGTACCAGATTGCATAAGTATTTGTTGTCTTGTATATTCTGCCATAACCTTTGCCATATCTGCATCTCTAATTCTTGATTCTGCAGCAGTTAAGTTCTCAGAAGCTACACCTAAATTCTTAATTGTATGTTCAAGTCTGTTTTGTGCAGCACCTAACTTTGACCTAAATGCTGATACTTTATATACAGCAGCATCAATAGCACTTACAGCAAATTCAGCATCACTTTGTGAATCTATTTTAATTCCCGTTGTAATGCCAATATCGTCAGCTTTCATACTTTCAAAACCAATATTAATAACTTGACCTTCATTAGCTCCAATATGATAATTTAAAGGATTAACTCCATTAGCTCCAGCAGTTACTTGCCCAAATACCGCTACAGCACCACCATCCACTTTCGTTCCTTTTGCCAATGTTCCACCAAAATCATCAATTGAAGCAATCTGGTTAGTATCCCAAGTAATACTTACTGCAGCACTACCAACTGTAACCGAAATTGATCCAGCATTAACATTTGTAGTCCACGAAGAAGAGCCACCAGCTGTTATTAGAGTTGCTTTTACTTCTAAAGTACTTGCAGCGGATCCAGTAAATTGTCCAACCTCTATAATGATATTACCATTGGCTAAAGTAGTACCAGTTTTCCCAACTGCAAAATGCGCGGAACCTGGAGATACCAATTTAGCTTCTGCATCTCTTGTTTCTTTTAATGAGCCATCCAATAAATTCTTTGTGTTAAATTGCGTTGTCTTTGCTATTCTGTTGATTTCGTCTCTTAATTCTGTAAATTCGTTTTGTAATTGCACCCTGTCAGCATCTGTGTTTGTATCTGTTGATGCTTGAACAGCAAGCTCTCTCATACGCTTTAATATAGAATGTATTTCATCCATTCCACCTTCTGCTGTTTGAATCATCGAAATTGCATCTTGAGCATTTCTAACTGCTGTGTCTAAACCTTTAACCTGATTCCTCATTTTTTCAGAGATAGCCAAACCTGCCGCATCATCTGCTGCTCTGTTAATTCTTAAACCTGAAGAAAGTTTTTCTAAAGATTTTCCCATCTCTCCTTTAACAGTGTTAAGGGTTCTCCATGCGTTTAAAGCTTCCATGTTGTGATAAATCCTCATAATTCCACCTCCGTGTGAAATATTACTTACTTCCCATCATTATTTATTTCGACTGTTTTTTTATATACTTTAATTTTAAAAATACTCTTAAAAAAAATTAAGGGGCATTATGCCCCTTTTTTAAAATTATCTTAATAATTGTAAAACCTGTTGAGGTAACTGATTTGCCTGAGATAACATTGCAGTACCAGATTGCATAAGTATTTGTTGTCTTGTATATTCCGCCATAACCTTCGCCATATCTGCGTCTCTAATTCTCGATTCGGCTGCGGTTAAGTTCTCAGAAGCTACACCTAAGTTTTTAATTGTATGTTCAAGCCTGTTTTGTGCAGCACCTAACTTTGACCTAAATGCTGATACTTTATATACAGCGGCATCAATAGCACTTACAGCAAATTCAGCATCACTTTGTGAATCTATTTTAATTCCCGTTGTAATGCCAATATCATCAGCTTTCATACTTTCAAAACCAAGACTAATAACTTGACCTTCATTAGCTCCAATATGGTAATTTAAAGGATCAACTCCATTAGTTCCAGCAGTTACTTGCCCAAATACCGCTACAGCACCACCATCCACTTTCGTTCCTTTTGCCAATGTTCCACCAAAATCATCGATAGTTGCTATTTGATCTGTATCCCATTTTATAGATACACCACCTATAGCTATACTACCATTGCCAACTGTTGTAGTTGATACAGTAGTTCCACCAGCTGTTATTAATGTTACTTTTACTTCTAATTGTGAGGTTGCTGCATTACTAAATTGCCCAACTTCTATAATGATATTACCACTTGTTTGAATAGAAGAAGTAAATGCATCAACATAAAAATGTGCGGAACCAGGAGAAACGATTTTAGCATCAGCTTTTCTTGTTTCTTTTAATGAACCATCCAATAAATTCTTTGTGTTAAATTGTGTTGTCTTTGCTATTCTGTTGATTTCATCTCTTAATTCTGTAAATTCGTTTTGTAATTGCACCCTGTCAGCATCTGTGTTTGTATCTGTTGATGCTTGAACAGCAAGCTCTCTCATACGCTTTAATATAGAATGTATTTCATCCATTCCACCTTCTGCTGTTTGAATCATCGAAATTGCATCTTGAGCATTTCTAACTGCGGTGTCTAAACCTTTAACCTGATTCCTCATTTTTTCAGAGATAGCCAAACCTGCCGCATCATCTGCTGCTCTGTTAATTCTTAAACCTGAAGAAAGTTTTTCTAAAGATTTTCCCATCTCTCCTTTAACAGTGTTAAGGGTTCTCCATGCGTTTAAAGCTTCCATGTTGTGATAAATCCTCATAATTTCACCTCCGTGTGAAATATTATTTACTTCCCATCATTATTTATTTCGACTGTTTTTTTATATACTTTAATTTTAAATCTCTTCAAAAGCAATCAATTTTTTCAGATTATATATCGTTTATTATTTTAAAAACTTTAGAAAAATGATATAATAAATACAAAGTATTGTGAATGGGGGTGTTTTATGTTTCTGGATAATATATCTAAAGATACTGAAATTTTATGTTCTGACTTTAATTCTATATTTTTAAAAGGTAGCGATATTGCGGTATTAATAATACACGGTTTTACCGGTTCACCTCACAATATGCAATATATTGGAAAAAGATTAAATAAAGCCGGTTATACTGTATATATTCCAAGATTACCAGGACATGGGACAAATTCAACTGATTTCCTCAATAGTACATGGAGAGATTGGTTAAGGCAAGTAGTTGATTCATATATTGAATTAAAAACAACATATAAGAAAGTGTATGTTTTGGGATTATCCATGGGAGGAGTATTAACCCTATTATTGGCTTCACAATTTACTCCAGAAAAAATAGTATTGGCAGCCCCAGCAATAGAAGCTACAGATTGGAGATTAAAGCTAACTCCAATAATAAAATTATTCACAAAGAAAATCAAAAGAAAAAAAAGAGAGGTATATAACGATGATTGTCTGAAAAAATTAACTAAAGAATATTGGACTTATAATTTTCCTTCGAAAGGTGCTGATTTGTATAAATTACAAAAGTTAGCTAAAAAGAGGATGAATAAAGTAAAAAGTGACACTTTAATAATTGTCTCAAAAAAAGACAATACTGTTCCATTAAAGGTTAAAGATATAATAAAAAACAATATAAATTCTGATATTGTAAAGACAATAATTCTTGAAGAAAGCGGTCATGTTGTTGTAGATGATGTTGAAAAAGAAGTAGTAGCTAATGAAGTAATCAAATTTTTTATTTAAAATTTATTTAAAATAAGAGGGATTTCCCTCTTATTTTAATTTATAATATTCTTCAAATAATTGTATTTTTGAAATCATTTTCCCCTTATTTTCTAAGGCATATGAATAAGCAATATTTCCTAAAAGCAAAACATCTTTTAATGATTTACCATCAAAAAGAGAACTGATAACAATACTTTTAAATGCACATTTTGCTTCAAACAAAAATTCTTTTTTTTGTGAAAAAGGTATAATTTCCCATGATTCTTCTGAAAATTCAAATTTTATTTTTCCATCTTTTTTAAATGTTACTTTATATAAATAATGTATATTATCTGTAAGTTTTATATTTTCATTTGTAAAAATAAAGTCTCCAAATATTTCTTTTTTTTCTGGAACAATCAAGCTTTCTTCAAAATCAAGAAATAAAAATTTACCCATTAATTTAATATTTCTGACTATATTTGTATCCCAATTTTGCAATATTAAATAAACACTCTTTACTTCTTTATATATATCAGCAAGTATATTTATAGAAGAATTGTAATCCAATTTTTCTATATTTCTAAAATCTTTATATACCAATTCTTCACCTTTATCTAAAATTTTTAAAACTCGTTTAGTTCCATAAGGTTGCCTTGAAAAAAAAAGATTTATTTCATTTTGTTCAAAATATCTGTTTATTAATTCTAAAAATTCATCATTCCCCAAAAAGTCAAAAATTACTGGATATAAACCTATTTTTTTTAAATGAATAGCTATTTTAGTTCCAATTCCATTCACGACTAAAGATATATGGGGAATATTCAGAATACTTTTTATAAATATTTCAATTCCACCTACAATTAATATATCATGATTTTTTTCTATTTCGAATATGGGAATCATTTTTTCTTTTATCTGAAATTGAATTCTCATAAAATTTCCTCCACTATTTTCTGTATCTGATGTTATACGAATTAGGATCATTCCAATTAAAATCAATATCTAAAATTATATTAAATTTTTTTTCTATTTCTTTTTTCTTTTCTTTTGTAAAATATCCGGAAAGATTATGATATACACTTATATAAACTTCTTTTATATTATGTTTCTTTTTCAAGTCATATAACGATTCCTCTAACTCCTTTAGAGCTTTTCTAAAAACGATTCTTGGAGACGCAATTTTCCCTGTTCCCTGACAAACCGGACATTGAGTAAATAACAAAGCATCTATAGAAGGAGTGGTTCTCTTTCTGGAAAGCTCTAATAGTCCTAATCTGGTAAATCCAGAAATAGAAATTCTCGCTTTATCTTTTAATGTTTCTTCTCTAAATATATTTATTATTTCTTCTTTATGATTATTATCTTTCATATCTATAAAATCAATAAGTATTATACCTGCTATATTTCTAAGTCTAAGTTGTCTCGCAATTTCTTTTGCAGCTTCTAAATTCGTCTTAAATGAAGTATTTTCAACATTTTTTTCTAAAACATTACTTGCTGAATCAACATCAAACACTGTAAGAGCCTCAGTTTTATCAATAGTGATAACACCACCGCTTGGAAGTTCAATTTTTCGAGAAAAAAGATCATCCAATTGATTATAAATATCTGCCCATGCAAATGCATCTATATCGACTTTTCTAACTTTCAAATTAAAATATTCATTTTTTAAATTATTAAATTCTTTAAATAATTCAATATCATCTGTTATTATTTCGTATGTATGGTTATCAAGTTTTTCTCTCAATATATACTGAATAAAGTCTTCATCTTCATATAATAACATGGGTTTATTATACTTCTTCACATCATTGAGTATATTTTTCCATATCTTTTTTAAATTAATGAATTCATTTTTTATAGTTTCAAAATCTACATTTTCACAATTTGTTCTAAATATTATTCCTTCTCTTTCTGTTTCAATTAATATTTCTCCAATTTCTCTCAGTCTATCTTTCTCATTTGATGAATATATTTTTTTTGAAATACCTATACTATTTTCACCAAATGGCATATATACAATATATCTTCCTGGTATATCTATTCTCATAGTTAATTGAGGACCTTTTCTGGAATTCCCATCTTTTTTTACCTGCACAATGATGAATGAACCTCTTCGCAGAGAATTCGGATCAATTGTTGTATCCTTAAATCTTAAAAAACCATTTTTTTTAGTTCCTATATTAACAAAAAAAGACTCTAAAGCAGGAACTATATTTTCAATTCTACCCAAAAAAATCTTTCCGGATAATTTTCCAGCTTCTAAATCTTCGAAAAATATTTCCATTAATTTATTATCTTCAAGCACTGCCACGCGTATTTCTTCAGAATATGTGCTAAATACAAGAGATTTTTTCACAATATCACCCACATAAAATTTTTTTCATTATATTATATCACAAAATTTTTTTTAAAATTAAATATTTTTATATAATAGACGATAAGATAATGAGAACTTTCCAAGGAGGGGTGCATATGAAAAAGGATTTTGTATTATTTCTTATATTACTGCTATCTGGTTTTATTTTTTCTGAAACATATTATGTCATAGGAAACATGGTATATAAAGGCTCATCAAACTCCAACCAAACTGGATACGAACTTAAATATTTTTCACCGGAAAAAGAGATTCAAGAAATTTCAGACAAAAGAATCATAATTATAAAAGATGGAATAAAAGAATCAATAAATTCAATGTATCAAAAAGAAGGTAATATGAACATAAAATCTTCGGATGAAATAATTGTTGATGGAAATTTTATTAAAACAAAAACTACTCTTAATTTATTTGAAAAATCCCACTTGTTTGAATATTTTATGCCTAAAGATTTTAAATATTGGAAAATTGGAGGGAGACAAGAAGACACAAATTATATGGGCTTAGATACACTAAACAACACAATCTGGTATAAAATCCATAAAACTGGATATTCAGAAAACACATTATATAAAGATTTCGAATTACCATATGGTATTAATTCTTTCGTAGATTTTTCTGCTGAAATAGCGGGCTTGGTAACAAAAAGTAAGGTTTTACCAGAAAAAACTTACAGCGCTGCAGGAATTATTTTTTCATTTTTAAATAAAGATAAAAAAAATATTGATAAATTTTCTTTTGTTTGGAGTTCATCTCAACATCCATTTAAAGAGCATATTTGGATAAATCCTATGCCTTTAACTAATAATAGCGATTTTCATATTTCTTTTAATATTAAAGATATAACTGATAATAAAGATGTAAAATACATTAGAATAATCTTCTGGACTTTTGGCAGTGATTCTTATAAAACTTTAACAGCAAATTTGTGGATAAGAAATGTTAAAATAAATTTATCAAAAGCAAAATGAGGCAATTAAATTGCCTCATTTGTTTTTTTATGATATAATATTAATAAACAAGATTTATATATGGAGGCGATATAATGAAATTTTTTTTGGATACCGCAAACATTGAACAAATAAAGGTTGCAATGAATTGGGGTATTATTGATGGAGTTACTACAAACCCAACCTTAGTTTCGAAAGAAGGTAATATAGATTTTGAAACAAGGGTAAAAGAAATTTGTAATGTTGTAAAAGGACCTGTTAGTGCCGAAGTGACGTCAATGGATTATGAAAATATGGTAAAAGAAGCCAGACATTTAGCCTCACTAAGCGAATATGTTGTTGTAAAAATACCAATGACACAGGACGGTATAAAAGCTGTTAAAACTTTATCTTCTGAAGGTATAAAAACAAATGTAACTCTTGTTTTCAGCCCACTTCAAGCTTTATTAGCTGCAAAAGCAGGGGCTACATATGTTAGTCCGTTTATTGGTAGAATTGATGATGTTGGAAATCAGGGACTTGATTTAATAGAAGAAATTATTCAAATCTATTATAATTATGATTTTGATACACAAATCATTGCTGCAAGTATCAGACATCCATATCATGTTGTTGAAGTAGCAAAAATGGGATGTGATGTTGCTACTATTCCTTTTAATGTATTAGAAAAATTATTTTTTCACCCTTTAACAGACAAAGGAATAAAAAGATTTAACGAAGATTGGAAAAAATATCTAGAATTAAAACATAAATAATTAAAAAATTTAACGGAGATGGCGTATTATGTCTGATATTATGCTTAAAATTAAAAATTCCAAAATTGAGTTTCCAGATATAGAATTACTTAGCGGAGAAAAAATAGGTATTTATACAGAGAGAGTTACTAACACAATTAATAATTTAATAAAAATAATTATTAAACCTAAAAAATATACTGATGAGTATATTCTGGAAGGGATGAATGCTGAAGAACTTTCATATTTTAGTAGAAGAATTTTTCATATTATTTCTCTGGATTTATGGAAAGAAAAAGATATACTTCAATTATTAAAAAATAAGCAAGACAGTAGAAAAATAACAATTATTTCTGTTGACAAAAAAGATTTAAAAATCGATACTATATCGGAAATATCCAGATACATAGAAAATAAATTGTCTGACGAAAATATTTTAATTATTACTAATTCAAAAGATTTATTGGAGGCAATTTGTGATAAAGTTATTGATGAAAATGGAAATCCTATAAATTTTGAAGATGGCATTTATATTAAAAGACTTGATAATTTAGAAACATTTAATAGTATAGAAGAAATTGAAGGAAAATATATTCCTATAATCTTTAAAAAAAGAGAGTTGAATGTGAGGGAATAATGAAAATAAAAATAAGTATATTTATCTCTTTACTTTTATCGTTTATTATTTTTCTTTCACTATCGCAAATAATATTTAATTATATTTTTCAAAATGAGCCATATTTTTATTATGGCTCTTTCCCTATTGAAAATAAGAATTTGATATTCTCAAAAACTTTTCCACAGCAAGCTAAAGCTGTTTTAGTTTTGGAAGATGATATTTTAAAAGTATATTTGCCAAAGGATAATGAGTATTTTGATTTAATTCTAAAAGATATAAAATCATTTTTATATGATATCTCGATAAAACTTAATAAAATAGTAAAGCCCTATTTTATAGAAAAAAAGAATTTAGAATTTCCAGATATATATGATTATTATATAAAAATATTAAGAAGTGTATTTTACTCTGTAATATTTTTTAGCGGGTGGATGTTTTCACTTTTTGACAAAAATAATTTAAAATTATTTTTTTTGCATTATTATAAAGAAATTTCTATAAGATTTTTAATTTTCTTATCTGCAATTATACTATATTTGATACCAATTTTTTTCTTTTTTTCTAATTATAATATATTTTTATCCAGTTTAATATATGCTTTAAGTGCTATATTCATAGTTTCTATATTTGAAAATATATATTTAAATTTATTTGTGTATATTATATTTGGAATAATTAATCTTTTTTTTGATAATATGATTATTTCAAATAATATATATTTTATAATTTTATTTTTAGTTTTCTTAATTAATTTCATTTTCAACTATATATCAATTTTTATAACCAGGGAGGCTACCGAAATTGAACGAAATGAAAGATAAAATTTTAAAAGAATTAAAAGAAAGGTTGAATGAAGTTTCTAATATTCAGGAATTTCAGGTATTAAAATCCAAATTTTTAGGTAAAAAAGGAGAAATTTCAAACTTAATGAAACAAATATCTAAAATAGAAA
Organism: Marinitoga sp. 1197; assembly: GCF_001021165.1. NCBI lineage: Bacteria > Thermotogati > Thermotogota > Thermotogae > Petrotogales > Petrotogaceae > Marinitoga > Marinitoga sp. 1197. The sequence goes on along the minus strand of NZ_AZAY01000025.1, from coordinate 25,764 downwards.
AGGAGAAAAGAAAAGAATTCGGTGCTTTTGTAAATAGTATAAAAACAGAGGCTGAAGAATTATTAAATAATGCATTTTTAGATTTAAAAAATAAAATAAAAGAAGAAGAAGAAATGAAAAATTGGGTAGATATTACATTACCAGGTGCTAAAAGAAAAATTGGACATGAACATATACTAAAGCAAACAATAAGGGAAATTTATGATATTTTCTCTGCAATGGGATATAAAATTGTAGAAGGCCCTGAAATAGAAACAACATGGCATAATTTTGATGCATTAAATACACCTGAATGGCACCCTGCAAGAGACATGCAAGATACCTTTTATATAGAAGACAACATAATTTTAAGAACACATACTTCTCCTGTTCAGGTTAGAACTATGTTATCTCAAAAACCGCCATTAGCAATAATTTCTCCTGGAAGAGTTTATAGAAAAGATGAGCCTGATGCTACACATTCTCCGGCATTTAATCAGGTAGAAGGCTTATATATTGATAAAAATGTAACGGTAGGGCATTTAAAAGCTACATTAGAGAGATTTTTAACTATGTATTTTGGTGGTTCGAGAAAAGTATTATTAAGACCAAGTTATTTCCCTTTCGTAGAACCCGGATATGAAGTAGATGTGGATTGTATGTTCTGTGGCGGAAAAGGGTGTAATGTATGTAAAGGTACAGGCTGGATAGAAATTTTGGGAGCAGGGCTTGTTCATCCAAATGTATTAAAAAATGTAGGTTATGATCCTGAACAATGGCAGGGATTTGCTTTTGGAACGGGAGTAGAAAGAATTGCAATGCTAAAACACGGAATTTCTGATATGAGAGAATTTTATAGAAATGATATGAGATTTTTAGGATTATAAGGAGGAATTTGCAGTGAAAATATCAAGAAATTGGCTTTCTGAATATATAGATTTAACGGTTGATACCAATGAACTGGTAAATAAAATTAAGTTACATTCTACAAATGTTGAAGGTGTTGAAACATTAGGTGACGGCATTAAAGGGGTAATAGTTGGAAAAGTTTTAGAAATTGAAAATCATCCAAATGCTGATAGAATAATAATTTGTAAAGTAGATGTTGGAGATAAATTATTGCAAATATTAACAGCTGATAAATCAGTAAAGGTAAATGATTTAGTACCTGTAGCTATAGATGGGGCTATACTGGCAGGAAATTTTAAGATTAAATCAAGGAAAATGAGAGGTATAATGTCTGAAGGAATGATGTGTTCTTTAGAAGAACTAGGTTTAGAAGAAAAATCTGAATATGTTTATAAAATACCTGAAAACATAGAACCGGGAACAGATTTTATAAATTATTTGAAATTAAAAGATGATATAATAGATATAGAAGTTTTTCCAAATAGACCAGATTTGTTGTCCTATTTTGGTGTTGCTAACGAATTCACAGCTATAAATGTAGCAAAAAATTTTGGATATCCAGAAATTTTAAATTTGGAAAAAGGAAATGGTTTTCCTGTATATATCGAATATAATGGATGTAAAAGGTATGCTGCATTAATTATTGAAAATGTCGAAGTAAAACCATCACCCTCATGGCTGGTAAAAAAATTAGCAACAGCTGGTATTAGAAGTATTAACAATATAGTTGATATAACCAATTATGTTTTGCTTGAAACAGGACATCCCGTACACGCATTTGATTTAGATTTAATAGGTGAAAAAATCATTGTTAGAAAAGCAAATAAAGGTGAAAAAATTATATTACTTGATGAAAAAGAATACGAAATGAATGGAACAGAAACTTTGATTACAGATGGTGAAAAAATATTGGCATTAGGTGGAATAATGGGAGGTCAAGATTCAGGTATTAATGAAAATACAAAAAGAATTTTATTGGAAGTTGCTTATTTTGATCCTGTAAATATAAGAAAAAGCGCAAGGTATCATAAAATATCTTCTGATTCTTCGTATAGATTTGAAAGAGGCGTAGATCCAAATGATACAGAATTTGTGATGGGACGATTAGCTTATCTAATTCAAAAATTAGCTAATGGGGAAGTAAAATCAGTTATGACAGATATATATCCTGAAAAAATAAATAAAAAGAAAGTATACATAAGAAAAACCTATCTTGAAGAAAGATTAGGGATTTCTATTGCTGATGAAGATATAAACAATATTTTAAATAGATTGGGATTTGATTCAGAAAAAGATAATAAAGGTTTTAATGTAACTATTCCAACAAAAAGACCTGATATTACAGAAGAAATAGACCTTGTTGAAGAAATAGGAAGAATTTATGGATACCACAATATTCCATCGCAACTACCAATTAATAATTTAGTTGGTGGAGTTTCAAATTATATACACTTTAGAGAAAAATTATCAGAAATAATGAGATTAAATGGTTTTAATGAAGCTTTCACATTCGCATTTATGGACAACTCAAGAATGTGGTTAAAAAAAGGAGAAGTATTTTTAAAAAATCCAATATCCTCAGAATTAGGAACTATGCGATCTTTACTCGTATATGGTATTTTAGAATCCGCATCTTACAATTTCAGAAACCAAAATAGAAATATTAAATTATTTGAAATAGGAAAAAACTTCTTAAAAGATGAAAGTAGCGAAACTGGTGTAAAAGAAGTTGAAAAACTGGCTTTTATTGCTATCGGAGAAGAAAATCCTTATGATTATACCGATAAAAGATATATTTCTTTTTATACATTTAAAGGTTCTCTGGATAATTTATTCGAATATTTTGGAATTGAAGCTGAATTTAAAAGAGAGAATATAGAAGGTTTGTCTTATTCACAAAGTGCAAATATTTATATTAAGGGAGAATATATTGGGTTTATTGGAAAAATTGACAACGATATAGCTAAAGATATATATGATATAAATCAACCTGTTTATATTTCAGAAATAGATATAGAAAAATTATATAAATTTAAACATATGAAAAAAAATAAGGTTGTATTAACTGAATATCCATCTATGCGAAGAGATTACTCAATATTAATTGACGATAAAATTACTTTTTTAGACATAAAAAACATCATATTAAAAACTGGAAAAAAATTAGTTGAGGAAATTAAAATTTTTGATATATATAAGGGGAAAAATATAGATGAAGGAAAATTAAGTTTAACAATAACTGTTACATACAGAGCTAAAGATAGAACTCTAACAGACGATGAAGTAAATGTAATTGCTAAAAAAACAATAGAGGAATTACATAATAAATTGAATATTCAAGTAAGAATTTAATATTAATATCTGGCATTTTTTCGACGATATATATTATGATCAGGATTATTTCGGAGGTGTAATTATGGATATAAATAAATTGAACAGCGTATATCAGCAATATGTAAAAAACGAAACGATAAAGAGAGAAAATAAAATAGGGAAAACCTCCAATGAAAGTAGAATAATAAAACAGGATAATTCTCCTGTGAAGGTATCAGTTGACGGCTCTTCAAAAAAATATATAGAAATGGCCAGGAATGATATCCCTGAAATAAGGGAAAACCTCGTGGATGAGTTGCGCCAGGCCATTGAGAAGGGATTATATAAAATAGACGCTGATAAAATAGCTGAAAAAATGCTTGGAGGGTACTAATATGCCAGATATTAATATAAAACAAATAATCCACGAGGAGTTGAATATCCTCGTGGATCTTTTTTATTTTATGGAAAAATTAAAAAATGGGATTTTAAATAATGAAGATGTTAAATCATTGAATTACCATTTATCTAAAATAAGCGAAAAGGCTCTGGAATTATCAAAATTAGAAAAACAAAGAATTAGAATATTTGAAGAAACATCAAAAATGTACAATTTAAAAAACACTTTAAATGCATTTATTGATTTTTTTTCTAAAACAGACAGAGAAGTATCAGATGAACTAAAGAAAATGGCTGAAATTCTTCTTGATATTTCCAGCACAAATGAAACGTTAAAAGAATTATTAAAGACCAAACTGGAATACAACGATATATTAATAAAATTATATAAAGAACCTAATAATATACCCGTTTATAATAAAAATGGAGGATATAGAAATTTAATACCAAATAGCGGGGCTAATTGGCAGGGTTGAGGTGGTTTTATGTCATTATTTAATACTTTACACACAGGAATGTCGGGAATTTTCTCAAATAAAAGAGCTATGAATGTTGTATCACAAAATATTGCCAACGTGAACAATCCTGACTACTCAAGAAGACAGGTTAATATTTCTACAAATACCACCATTAATTATGGTGGATTTGAACTTGGAACAGGCTCTAAAATAGAATCAATAGAAAGAATACGGGATAAATTTCTTGATATTCAATATAGAAAATACAATAGTGATTATGGATATTGGAAAACAATGAATTCAAATTTAAATTATATACAATCTCTTTATAATGAACCTTCAGAAGATGGATTTAGAAAATCATTTGATGAATTCTGGGGATCAATTCATAAAATATTATCCGAACCAACAGTTCCGGAAAATAAAAGAGAACTTATATATAAAGCTCAGGAATTATCAAATAAAATGAATAGTTTATACTCAGATATAGAAAATATTCAACAAAATTTAAATAATGATATTAATACTATAACAAAAGAAATAAATTCAAAACTCAAAGAATTATCCAATTTAAATAGTCAAATAAAAGAATTAAAAGCACAAAATATAGAAGCTAATGATTTACTTGATAAAAGAGATAAATTGCTTGATGATTTATCAGAAAAGCTAAACTTTACCTTTAAAGAGAAAAAGGATGGACAAATAAATATTTTTCTAAAAAATCATGAAATATTGAATGGAAGTATATATAAAGAATTAAAAATTAAAGAAGTTAACAATAAAAATTATATTTTTGTGGATAATGGGAAAATAGATGTAAAAAGCGGAACATTAGGAGCTACATTCGAATTAAGAGATAACGTTATAAACAGTCAATTAAATAGATTAAATGAATTAGCAACAACTTTTTATGATACATTAAATCTAATACATGAAGAAGGTTATGATTTAACTGGAACAATAAAAGGTATGAATTTTTTTGAAGAAATACAATCAGGAAATCTTAGTACAGATAAATTAAGAAGAATAGCAGGAAATATTCTGTTAAGCGGAGAGCCTAAAAATTATGTTGATAGCTATATTAAATTTAATCAAAATACAATAAACAACATAAAGGTTAATTTCGATATTGGCTCTGGTGAGTTAATAAATATAGAAAATGGGTTTGAAGATAATACTGATTATACAGCTACAATAAATAGTGGAGAAACCCTTGATAGTTTAAATACCGGAAATAAATTCAGAGCCGATTTTAATTACAAATATAGCACTCAAAATGGTGGATTATTAACTTTTTCAAATGAAGGAGGAGCCTCTCTCGATAATAGGTTAATAATAGATTTTAATAGAAATGTTTTCAAACAACTGGGACTTCCGACGAAAGATATTGAAGCTTTAAAATGGACAGATATCCCAACATCAAATACTCAGGGAATAATGACATTTAAAGGACCGGGAAATTATTCTGAAACTCTTGATTTAACAGGCGTAACTTCATTAAACGATATAGCTCAAAGGATAAACACAGATTCTGATGGTGATGGTAATACTGATGGTGGATTAAAACTGGTAAGAGCTTTTGTTAGAAATAACGAATTATATATAGTACCAACAGATAAAGCTTATACAGATATGAAAAATGTGATTATAGACGATCCAAATGGAATGCTACATGAAATGAATTCCAATTCAGTTGATTTATCTGTACTGGATGCATCTCAAAATTCTCTTAAAAATTCATTTGGCTTATATGCATATAAAACAAAAAGTTTTGATTTATCCTCTTATCAACCAACAGATAATGTAAATATAACAATAAATTATAAAGATTCTACTCCACAATTCTCAACTACTATACAAAAAAGCTCTTTAAACAACAGCACTATAGGAACAAATAATGAATTTCAGATTATACAAAATGGAGAAGAATTCGAAATATTACCTGGTGCTGATGGTAATACATTTAGCTGGAACAACATTGATAATATAGAAATAAAAATAGGTTCAAATTCAATAAAGTTAGAAAATTTCTATTATGACGAAAATTCTGCAGCAAATAAATTAGTATCTCAGGGATGGGCAACAGATACTCAAAGTGCTAAATTAACTCTAAAATCTGATAAAAATTTAAAATGGAGAATGGATTTTCTTGATTTTGGTTCTTTTATTTCTATTCAGGGTAAAAAGATTCAAATAGATTTTCATAGAGACTCTTTACAGAGTTTAACCGAAAAAATAAACAATACAAATACAGGTGTTCTGGCATTTTATACACCGGGTGGAAGATTTGTTTTAAAAGCGGATAAAACACTTAATTATGATTTAAAAAATGCCGAAATTAAGGGCCCTGAAAGATTATTTGAATTGCTCGGATTATGGAAACATGAAAATTCACAGGATTATTCAGAAAATTTCACCTTATTAAACCCAGATTTCAGTACTAATACGCTTGAAGATAAATTAAAATACACGTCTAAATTCATTTTGGGCAATGGTATGGATATGGCTAAAAAACTAAAGGTTAAAGATTATTTATTGAATAATCCTGATATGCTGGCTATGGATTTAGGTAAAAGAATAGATTCAGATAATGATGGTGATATTGATACCGTTATTCCATCAGGTGAGCATTCATCAACTCTCTGGGAAGATGGATATTTATTAAAAAGCGCAAAGATTTTTTCAGATGGAAGACATGATTTTGATGATTATATTTCAGATATGATAACAGATGTTGGATTATCAGGAGAAAAAGCTAAAAGAATGGAAATAAATAGCGATAGTTTAAGAACAGAATTTTTAAATCAACGTGAGAGCGTAAAAGGTGTTTCTCTGGATGAAGAAATGACAAATATGATAAAATATCAACAAGCTTTTAATGCTGCAGCTAAAGTAATTAATGTTGTTGACGGAATGCTGGACAGAATAATTAACGGATTGATGAGGTGATTTTATGAGAATTACTCAAAGCATGATAGCAAATAATGCTTTAAAAAATATAAGGAATTCTTATATAAGAAGAGAAGAATTAAGTGAGCAAATAAGTACAGGTAAAACTGTAAATAGACCTTCCGATGATCCGGCAAAAGCTGGAAAATCAAGTTATTTAATGAGTCGAAATAGATTACTAAATGAATACATAGATGATATAAAAAATACACGCTCAGTACTTGTTTATTACGATACAGCATTACAAGAAATGCAAAATGTCAACCATCGTATAAAAGAATTAACCGTTCAGGCTGCCAATGACACTCAAACTGTTGAAGATAGAAATCATATTGCCCTTGAATTAAAACAATTAAAAGAACATCTTTATAAACTCGCCAATACACAAATTGGAGGAAAATATATCTTTGGTGGTGCAAAAACTAATGTTCCTCCTGTTAGAAAAGAAAATGAAAGTGTAGTCATTAATACTCCTCAGGAGGCGAATATAAGAGCCAAACTTCCTATTGAACATATAGACATAGAATATGGCGTAACAGTTTATGATGTTTTTAAAACAGATTCGGGTGAAACTGTATTCGGTATATTGGATAGACTTATAAATTCTGTAGAAAAAGGAAATAACGGTGATATAGAACGTGATCTTGGATCACTTGATAATATACTGAATAAAGTAAATGCCAATCTTGCCAGAGTAGGAAGTGTTGATAATATGCTGGAATCTATGAAAAATAGATTTGAAAAGGTTGTAGACAACAATACAGATATTATAAATGAATTAATAGGAACAGATTTACCAAAAGCATTAAGTGATTTATCTCTGGAACAAACAACTTTGCAGGCAGCATTAAAAACAACTGCACAAATATTACCGCAGTCCCTTGTGGACTTTATTAGATAGGGAGGAGATCAAAAGTGGCATTAAAAACATATAATACTCGAATTGGTGAAATCGAGGTAGAAGATAATGAAATTATTTATTTTGAAGATGGTATTCCCGGATTTGAAAATTTGAGAAAATTTGTTATATTTACCTTTCCAGAAACATATCCTATAATGTGGTTATTATCTTTAGAAGATGAACTTGTATCTTTTCCTATTATTGAACCTAAATTAATAAAAATAGACTATCAGGTTCAACTTCCTATTGAAATAGCTAAAAAATTAGATATAGAAAATATAAATGATGCCGCAGTTTTTGCAATAATGACAATACCTCATGAAAATCCGGAAAACGCTACTGTAAATCTAAAAGCACCTTTAATTATTTCTAAAAAAACAAATAAAGGGATACAATATATTTTAGACAATGAGGAATTATCTTTGAAACATATTATACGAGATGAAATTATAATAAGTCAGCAAATTCTTGAAAGGCAGATAAAAGAAGTTTCTAAAATTTCTAAAAAAACAAAAAAATTCAATACCAAATTTGGTGAATTGGAAATTTCTGATGACGAAATAATCACCTTTGAAAATGGAATTCCAGGGTTTGAAAATTTAAAGGCGTTCTATGTTTATTTTTCAAAGGATACATTTCCTATACAATGGTTAATTTCATTGGAAAATCCTGATATAACCTTCCCTATAATAGATCCAATATTGGTTAGAGCGGATTATTCATTTGAATTATCAAAAGACTTAGTCGAATATTTAAATATAAATAATCCAGAAGATGTTAAAATCTTTTCAATAATGACAATTCCTCATGGAGACCCTGATAATATTACCGTAAATCTAAAAGCACCTATAGTAATATCTAAAGTAAACAACAAAGGTATTCAAATTATTTTGGATAACGAACTATATCATCTAAAACATAATGTAAAAGAAGAAATAGAAAGAAGCAATGAAATTATCAAAAAACAAGCACCTGATAATGAAAGGGGTGCATGATTATGTTAGTCTTATCAAGAAAAAATAATGAAGGTATTACTATAATGATAGAAGATAAAATTTTAAAGTTAAAGGTTTTATCCATCGAAGGATCGGTTATAAAATTGGGATTTGAAGGTCCAAAAGATTTCAAAATATATAGGGAAGAAGTATACAAAAGTATTATAGAAGAAAATATTTCAGCTACAAAGGTTAAAGATATTTCCCAGGTAAAGAAATTATTTGAAAAAAAATAGCCCTCAGGGCTATTTTTAATTAGATATTATAATTATTTTTAGTTATAAATATCTTTATTTATATTTACATTATTCTTTTTTTCAAAATTTTCAACTGCAAGTGGTTTTTGAAGATACAAAACTTTAAGATCTTCTGGTAAGACTGATAATTCTCTGTTTTTTTCAATATAATTTACAAAAGATTCAGGAGATATATTCGCAATTTCTACCCGGTTATCCAGATTTAATTTTTCTTTGAAATATAAACTCTCTTCACCTAATAAAATTGTATCTTTTTTCAATAGAACCGTTAAATCATCCACATGAACAAGTTCTGGTCCAAAAGTACTTTTATTATTTTCAAATATATTTACATACGCAGCATCGACACGAGCTCTTTTTAAAATTGCTATCTGTTGAGATGAATTGTTATTCGTATTATAACTACTATACAGCAAATCTGTTGAAATAAGAGGAACAACCTTTTTCTTTTTCCTGAAGAGTAATCCCTGTATTGATGCTATTGAGATTCTTATACCTGTAAATGATCCTGGCCCTATTGTACAACCAAATAAATCTATATCATCTGTGCATATATAATTTTCTTTTAAAACTGAATTTATCATTGAAATAATATAACTGCCAGAATTTTTTTCGAAATTTTCTTTATAATATATAGAATCATCTTTTTTCAATACAATCAAAACACCTTTATTGGAAGCATCTATACCTAATATATTCAAAATATCACCACCTGAAAGGAGAATAATGTATGCCAAATTTTAAAACACATATAATAACAGGAATTTTATTTTATCCAGTTTATTTTTTATTATATTCAGCAATTATGAATTTTTTTAACATTGATTTTTATCAAAACGATACATTAATTTTAACAGCATTTTTTTTCTTTGTATTAGGTTCAGATTTGCCCGATGTCGACCATAATATGTCGTTGATAAACAGAGTATTCAGAATATTGTTAATTGGAGCAGGAATTTATTCTATATTCAAGATAGAAAAATATTATAATTTTCTTTCCTTTCTTTCAATAAATATTTATTTAATAAAAACAATATATATTATAATAGGAATTATACTTGGATGGATTTTCGGTATTTTATTCAATCATATTACTAAACATAGAGGAAAATGGCATAGCCCATTTACTGGAATTTTGACCGGAATAATATTATATTTTCTTAAAACTTCAAATTATTATTCTGTTGATTATAAAACTTTATTCATTGCTTTATCTTTAACTACCGGATTTTTTATCCATCTGATTTTGGATTACTATTTTAAATCATGATTTTTTCTTTTGTTATGTGCTGTTTTATAAGCAATCATTGCTTTATCTATTTCATTTAACTCTTCTAAGATTCGGGCCATTAATATATAAGCTTTATAATCATCTGGATTTTTAATCAATAGTTTTTCAACCACTTTTAATGCAACTTTATACATTTTCAAATTCATATAAAATTCAACACTTTTATATGAAACAACATTATAGGGAATATATAATACAAGCAATATTATTAAAATAATAACTATAGCTGGATAAATAATAAAACCTTTACTTTCTCTCTTTTCAGCAGATGTCGCCTTACTCGAAGTGGAAATATCTGATGTCTTTTGATCTTTTGTATTTTGTAAAGTTGAATTTAATATTATTTTTTTCAAACTTGCGAGTTCTTTACTTATATCAGACGGTGATTTTTCAATTAAATCATCTAATTTATCAGGAATATTTTTAAATATTATCTTATTTGAACTTTCAATTCTTATACGTATGGTTTTGATAACTCCTTCTAATAATGTATATAATGTATTTTTTTCTATATTCAAATTTACCGTTTGATCGACTATATCTAAAACATTTAATGTAAAATCTAACAATTCTTCTGGTGAAATTATATATATATTAGAAGACAGTTCCCCTATTTTTGTTTTTAAATCAAAATATTTTTTTAATAATGAATATGTTTGCAATTCATTTGCGCTTATTACCCCCTGTTCTTTCAAAAAACTCAATAGTTTAAATGCTCCCATATAATTGTTTTCGTCTAAAAAATATGTTGAATTATTCAATATATTGTTAATATCCCGAATTTTAGACTTTGGAACAAATTTAACTATAAAGTTTTCCATATCTTTATCTAAAAAAACTGGGGATTTTATTGATTTATCAACCAGAATTTGTAAAAAACCCTCATAAGAAAAAGGGGTTATATATTTCTCAAGACCTTCTAATTTATATAAATTCTTATAAGAATTTAACTCCATAATCCCTGTTTCTAAAGTTCTTTTAACAATTAAAGGTATTTGTGGAAAAATTTTTAGAATTAATCCCGTTTCATCTTCATTTAATATGTTATTGTATAAACCTAAAGAACCACAAAATTTATTAAAATTTTCTTGAATTAGTGCTTCAAAAAATGGAGCATTTTTATAATTTTTATAAAAATACTTTTTTGCAGATAAAACCTCTCCAAGCACACCAATAGCAGGGTCATCAGGGTTTTCTGCAATATATTTAATGAACTCACCCCATGCTTGATTTAAAGTATCTGGCATTTTTGAAAGATTTTTAATATCTTCAATAGAAATAGAAAAAAGTATAATCGATAACACTAGAAAAAAAGAAACAAAAGTTTTTTTCATTTTAACCCCTTTCAAGTTCTGGTTTTATATAAATTTGCCAGAAAACCTTTATTATCATAGCTGTCGGTACAGCAATTAAGGCCCCTGTTAGGCTTATAATTGAACCCAATATTAATAATGAAAAAATAGTAATAACTGGATTAATTCGACCATAATCTTTCATTATTGAAATAAATATAATAAATGCTATACCATGTATAACAGACATTATAAGCAAAAATAATAACATAGTTGTTAATCCACTTGAAACTCCGACTATAATCATAGGAATAAATTCTAAAACAACGCCTATAACAGGAATAAAATTTGTAACAGCTGCCCAAAAACTCAGTAATAACTGATATTTAATCCCTAAAAAAGACATTGCTAAAAAGGCTGAAACACCAACAAAGGCTGAAGCTAATAGCGTAGCAACAACATAATGTTCAATCTGATTAAACGTTTCATTGTAAAACTCATTTGCTGTTTTTCTCAAAGATTTCGGATAAAGATACTGTAATTTTTCTTTAAATGACTCAAAATAAAAACTAAAATATATAGTTCCGATAGTTAAGAAAAACAAAAAAGTGAAAGCTCTTTGACCATATGTTGGAATCAATTCAATAAAATTAGATAATAACTCTATTAACTTAGGTTGTAGTGAATTCATAAAATTTTCTATATTATCAACAATATTTTCTGGTTGATTTTGCAACAATACTTTCCATTGCGCTTTTTGAAAAAAGTCATTTAAAAAAACGACAAAATTGCTAATTTCTTTAATTACTGTTGGTATTAACAACACAAGTAATAAATATAAAAAGAATAAAGAACTAATAAGCGCTATAATATTTGCAATTTTCATTGGAATTTTCAAACGATTCAATCCCTTGGCTATAAGATTTATAGCCAGAACAAAACCTATAGTAAAGATTATAATTGCAAAAACATCTCTTGAAATGAACGCTATACTTATAAATATTATAAAATAAACCGCAGAAAATAAAGCACCTTTTAAATTAGGGCTTAATTTCATTTTAATCAACTCCATTAAGTTCAAAATATTTTCTTAATTCTTCAATTTCGTTCGTAACCCCAAGAGCTACTGTCAATTTTATTCTTGCTTTTTGTCCTGAAACTTCATTTCCGAGTATTGCGCCTTTATTTTTCAAATCAGCTCCTCCACCATGATACCCATATACGCCTAAAACTCTTCCTTTAAAACATCTTGAAACAACAATAACAGGTATCTTTTTTTCCTTAACCAGCCATTCTATTTTATCAGCAACTTTTGGAGGAACATTTCCTCTTCCAAAACCTTCAATAACTACTCCTTTAAACTCAAGATCAGGTAAAACTTTCAAAATTGCTCCATCATCACCTGTATACGTTTTAATTAAAGCAACTTTATCCTCCACATCATTGGCATCAATATGCATTCTTAAAAGTGATTCTCTATAAAATATTACAGCATCTTCGTCAACAATACCCAGAGGCCCATACCCTGGAGAGTCAAAGGTTGCCACATTACTTGTATAAGTTTTTGTTACTTCTCTGGCAGAATGAATTTCGTCATTTAAACACACAAGAACTCCTTTATTCATAGCTTTTTTAGATGATGCGACTCGCACAGAAGAAATTAAATTCGCTGGTCCATCTGTACTTGGTTCATTCCAATTTCTCATAGCAGCTGTTAATACAACAGGTTTCCTTTCATTCAAAACTAAATCTAAAAAATATGCGGTTTCTTCAAGAGTATCAGTTCCATGAGTTATAACAACACCATTAATATCTTTGCGAGAAATAACTTTTTTTATAAATTTTGAAAGTTCAAACATAATTTTTGGTGTCATATGCGGACTTGGTATATTGGTAAATTCAATTAATTCAGTTTCAGCAATCTTTTTTAATTCAGGGATTTCGTTTAAATGTTTATTTCTTTCTTCAGAAGGTATTACCCCCAATAAAGGGTCATGAACCATAGCAATAGTTCCACCGGTGGTTATTATCGCAACTTTCATGTTTAACCCCTTTCTTTTATTTTAATTTTTGCCACATAAAATGGTATTAATGTATCATCAGGATAAAAATAATATCCAAAACCATCATAATAATTTTTTATATTATATTTATTCAAATCAATTTCTTCAAAGCTTATATTCGAAAACTTTTCGAATATATATTTCATAATTTTCGTATTCTCTTCTATCGAAATTGTACATGTAGAATATACAATTTCTCCATTGTTTTTAATCAAGTTACTAATAGCATTTTCCAATAATTTTATCTGAACATCTGAATATTTAATAAAATCTTTATTTGTAATTCTATGAAAGACTTCGGGATGAATTGAAGCCGTCCCTAAAGAAGAACACGGTGCATCAATAAGTATTTTATCATATTTTTCTTCATTATATTCAATGCCGGATATTAATTTTGTTTTAATTATATTAATTCCCAATCTTTGAATATTTGCTTCAATAAGTTCCAGCCTATCAATATCGATATCTAAAGCTACAATCTTTCCTTTATTATCCATCAACTGTGCCAGTTCTGTTGTCTTTCCTCCAGGAGCCGCACACATGTCCAGGACAGCTTCACCTGGATGAGGGTTTAAAATTAATGGAATAATTTGAGAACTTTCATGCTGAATATAAAAATAACCCTTTAAATATTCTTTTGTACTTTCAATTGGAAATTTTGGATTTTCAATAATAACTCCAAAAGGAGAATGAATTGTTGGTTTAATGGAGTATTCTGATAAATTTTTTATAAGATCATCTCGAGAAATTTTTAATGTATTTGTCCTTAAGGTAAGTGGATTAATTGAATAACTTTTTTTCAAGAATGCGTTGACATAATCTTCCGGAAAGTGTTCGTTCATATAGTCATATATCCATTTTGGAATTGAAAATTCTATCCATGGAGGCAAAATATAATCATCTTTTTTCCTCATAAGATTTTTAAGCGTAGCATTAACCAATCCTCTAACCTTTCTATTTTTCGCAACTTTAACCGTTTCATTTACAGCAACATAAGGCTTAAAACCATTTAGAATTTGATATGCCCCTAATCTCAATATCCATTTAGAAGCAGGTGGAATATTTTTATAATTTTTAATCAGTTTTTTTAAATAAAAGTCTATTTTCACAAGATTCCTTATAGTTCCCCATACAAGATTTTTTAATAACGCCATATCCTGATTTGAATAAATTTTAGTAAAATAATCAAAAGATTTTTGTGGAATATAATGCTTTTTATCAAATTCACGCAATAATAAATACGCGTCTTTTCTGACCATAAAATCACCTCTTTTTGTTATTATATCAGAGGTATATTACAGAATAAACAATTTCAAATTCAAATGTTTTTTCAAGTAATTATAATTTTATCGGAATAAATAGGAAATAATAATAACGAATCACAATCTTCGGCCAGGCGGTGAAAATTCTTAATCCTCATTAAATATTTGCTTACCGCTGTCGCTCAAACATTGCATCCATGCAATGGTTTCGCTCAAAAAAACGTCCTGTTTTTTTGACAGCTCACGCAAATATTTAACTCGGGAATTTTCAAGCCTTTTCTCAGATTATAATTCGTTATTATTATTAATCATATATAATTTATAATACATAAAATTTACAAACAATTATAAATAATTTTTATGACTATCATATTTTTTTAGAACTAATAACAAAATATTTCAAAAAATAATATGAGAGAAAGCTTGAAATTTCCTGAAAAAATTTTGAATGTTGCCGGTCAAAATCACATGGATGTGATTTTGAGCAAAGCCGAGCATGGATGCGAGTCTGAGCGACCGGCGAGAATGAAAAATTTTGAAGATTAGAAATTTCACCGCTTGAACGATATATTATTTTGAGAAATATTTTGTACCTAATAATTGACTCCAAAGTTTTTTATTATAATTTTATCAGATAAGTAAATGATCGTCTGAACGAGATCAATACTTGCAAATTTTATATTTATAACTTCGATAAAATTTTATTATATAATTCCTCAATCTTTTAAAATTTCCTTTAATTCATCAAGTGTATAAACTTTTGGAGGTTCTATACCATTAAAATATGAAGAATATTCAACTGTATATGCACCTGAATTTATAAAATAAACAATATCATTATAATCAATATCTGATGGCAATAATGTATCCTCATAAATTGTGTCCACACTATCACATGTTGGCCCTGCTATTGTAAAAACATCTTTATTACCATGATTTTTACCTTCAACCTGAATTTCATACTGAAAATTTTCTATAGTTTCCATCAATCCATGAAACACACCAACATCTAAATATATCCATTTTTTACTTCCTTTTCTGCTTTTTAATATAACTCTTGAAACTAAAATTCCTGCATCTCCCACCATAGACCTTCCTGGTTCAGAAACTATCATTAAATTCTTGTGTTTCCATAAATATTCCCTTATGGAGTCTTCAACAACCTCTCCAATTTCTTCAACTGTTGGAATTGGTTTTGTATGTTTAACAGGTATTCCTCCACCTAAATTTAGCATTTTTAATTCAATTCCATTTTTCAAAAGTTTATTAAAAACAACACTCGACTCTAAAATAGCTTCTTGCCATTTATATTTATTATAAGATTGAGAACCAACATGAAAACTTACTCCAAAGGGCTTTAATCCATGTCTATTTGCCCAATTTAAAATAGAAATAACATGATCTATATCCGTTCCAAACTTTCCGGACAATGGCCAATCACTATCAGAAGAACTTGTTGCAATCCTTGCGTATACTTTTGAGCCCGGAGCATTTCTTGCAACCTTTTCTACCTCCATTTCACTATCAACAGAAAAATATTCAATTCCAACTTCCCATGCATAAGCTATATCTTTTTCTTTTTTTATTGGATTTCCAAAACTCATTTTTTTTGGCGATATTCCAAGAGATAATAATTTATTAATTTCTCCAACTGATGCAACATCAAAAGAAGACCCTAAATCCCTTAAAACTTTTAATATTTCAATATGAGAATTTGCTTTAACTGCATAAAATATTTCCACATTTTTCATTGAATCTTTTAATCTTAAATAATTTTTTTTAACCTGTTCTATATCCAATACTAAAAATGGAGTCTCTAATTTTTTAGCAGCTTTTCTAATTAAATCAGTAACTTTCATGTCTCTCCCTCCCTACAATTTTATAATATTGAAAAAATGATAAATCATTAATGTTACTATTACTAACATTATTGTTTAACAAAAAAAGCATTTTATATTAAAATAGAAAAACTAAATAAAATTAGGGATGGTCTCCATCCCTAAAGTGTATCGATATCAATTTCAAATTTTTTTACAAGTTTTTTTGTAAGGTCATATTCAGATTGTGAAAGTTCACCAATAAATACATCTTCATTAAATTCCTTTCCAAAACCGTATTTTAATGCTTCAGCTAACTCTTCAAAAGAAATTTCTTTATTTAAAATACTTTTTATATCAATGACTTTTTTTTCCAGGTGATTATATAATTTTTCTTTCTTTTCCTGAGATAATTTAAATGAATTTACATAATTTCTCAATGGAAAACTTAATGGTATAGAACCATGTTGTAAAATATAATTTTCATTTCTATATTGTGCACTACCGATAAACTTTTTTTTATCAACTGTAATTTCATATATAGATGGTGCATCATAACATGCTGGAGTATTAAGATGCTTGTTTTTATTTTTTTCAACATCACAATGTATTTTCAAAATTTCTAAACTTTTCCTCAAAGCTTCAGCAATTACTTTATAGCTTCCAACTACATTATCCGGAAGCAACGGATGTTTGGTAGCCGCTGAAAAAAGATATGTTATTTCTTTATTATGTAAAACTGCTCTTCCGCCTGTTGGCCTTCTGACAATATCTATATTGTTATTTCTCAAATAATCTATATCTATATCCTCTATTTTTTGAAACCTTCCAAGCGATAAAGTTGGTAATGTCCAACCATATAATCTTATCGTTGTTGGTTGTATTCCCTTTCCTACATGTTTAGCAATAGAAAGGTCACATGCCATATTCCATGAACCCATATGATATGTATCGATAATAAGCCTTATCATCAAATACCTCCCAAAGGTTTTTTTAGCGCCATACCAATTTTTCTTGGAAAAGTAGACGGAGTTTCCCCCGTTTTTTTCAATATAATAAATACTCTATCTTTTTCAAAAAGTCTGTAATAATGTTCCTCTACAATATCAAAATATATTTTTTCAGCAGCTTTTATTAAATATTTTCTTTCTTCAGATATATATGTTGGACCTTTATACAAAAATAAAAGTCCATCTGTTTTTAATAACGGTGCAGCATATTCTAATAAAACATCACTTCTTGAAACTGCTTTAGCTGTAATATAATCAAAAGAAGATAAATTATTCTTTGAAAAAATTTCTACTCTTTCACTTATAGCATTAGCGTTTTCTAAATCCAATTCGTTTATAAAAAATTTTACGCCTTTTATTTTCTTTTCTATACTATCCAAAAGTGTAAAATTAATTTTTGGATACACTATTGATAATGGAATACCTGGAATTCCACCTCCTGTTCCAATATCTAAAAATTTATAATTATCTTTTAATTTAGCAAATTTAACAAAAGGGTATATACTATCTAAAATTAGGGATTTAAAAGCTATCTCGAAATCTTTTATTGCAGTAAGATTAACAGGGTAATTTATTATTAAATCAATAAACTTTTTCATCTTATTATATGAATTTTCGTTCAAAGAAATTTCATATTCTTTAAAAAGTCTCAATAAAAATTTCATTGACAAGTACCTCCTAATGTGGTATAATACTTCTCGGAGACGTAGCCTAATTGGCTAAGGCGTCGGTCTTGAAAACCGATGGGGTTGACGCCCCGTGTGGGTTCGAGTCCCACCGTCTCCGCCAATATTAAACCGCCCAATTTTGTTGGGCGGTTTTTGGTTATTTTACAGATCCAAATCTATTATACGGCCATATTCTTAAAAAAGGTCTTCCTATTATATTTTCTTCTGGAACTATTCCAAAATATCTGCTATCAAAACTTTCAGTTGTATTATCTCCCATGAAAAAATAAAATCCATCAGGAAGATTAATTTTTACTCTGCCTTTTTCTTCAACAAAAACTTTATTTAAATCCAACTTAGATAAAACAGATTCATAATATTTTGTATAATCCAGTGTTTTGTTGTAATATCTAAAAGCACCAAGGTCAAACATAGGTTTTCTTATTTCGCTATAAGCTCTATATATATCGCTACTATATTTTTCTGGATATGCCATAAATTTATAATAGTCTTTTGAAGCAAAAATCCCATCAATATAATAATATCTATTTTCAAATCCTTCTGGTATCTTACCATTTACATATAATTGAGCTACAGAATTTTTTACACTTGATGGAACATTTTCCACACCATTATAATAATCTATGATTTTCTTTAACCAATATGGTGGTGTAAAATCTTTATCTGATTTTAATTTTTCCCATATTTTACTATCTGGCACTAATTCTAATGTATCTCCAGGAACACCAACTAATCTTTTTACATACTTCACATGACCATCAAATTTCTTTGGAGCAAATAAATCCATAAATTTATCAAATGCACCAAGTTGCTTTTGAGCACTTTTGTCAACAAAAGGTGTCCAAAAGACTATAATATCGCCTAATTTTGGCTTGCTATAATCATATGTTATTTTTTCGATAAACAAACGATCCAACACCTGTATGGTTGGTACCATAGAAGGTGTTGGAACCATCATTGTTTCAAAAACAAATAATCTTATTATTGTTCCAAAAATCACCGCATAAACAAGAGCATTAACCCATTCATACGTTTCTTTTTTTATTTTAGATTTAAGACTCAAGCTCAGTCCCTTCTCTCCTTAATCTTAATCTTACCTCTAATATTTCTTAAGTAGTAAAGTTTTGCTCTTCTTACTTTACCTTTTCTTACAACCTGTATTTTTTCAATCGATGGTGAGTGCAATGGGAATATTCTTTCTACTCCTATACCATTTGCACCAATTCTTCTAACTGTAAATGTTTTTCCTAATCCGCCACCTCTTATTTTTATAACAATACCTTCATAGGCCTGTACTCTTTCTCTACCACCTTCAACAACCTTTACATATACTTTTACTGTATCACCAGGTCTGAATTCTGGAATATCTTCTCGTATATATTCTTTTTCAATGGCTCTAATATATTGATCCATGTTAAACCCTCCTTGAGAATATTTTATATTAATTAATTTTCTCCAAAAAGCCTATCCAACGCAATCGCAACCGCAGCTCTAACTGATAAATGGTTAAATTGCGCATTTCCTCTAATAGGTTCTAATTCATAATCACAAATTTCCCTTATTTCTTCTGGCATTCCCCAACCTGTTCCAAATAAAATTAAATGTGGTTCATCATTTTCAACAATAATTTTATTAATTTCCGAAAAACTCAGAGTTCTTTCTCTGATTTTCGCAGAAGTAAATATTAACTTCGGTTTTTTCCCTTCATTTTTCTCAATATCTTCAATAACATCTTCCAGATACGGTTTTAATTTTGCAATAGACAACGCATCATATCTATTTGGATTATACTCTTTCCCAAAACCTTCTGTCCAATATTTTAAAACATTTTTTACTATTTGCTGCTGGGCTGGAAGATTAGAAACTATATAATAATTCTTGATATTATATGTTCTTGATGAACGAGCAATATCATGAATATCCAAATTTGTTATTGCAGTTGAAATAATTTGCCCTTCTCTTCCTAATATTGGGTAGTGTATCAATGCTATATAAACATTATTTCTCATCTAAAATCAGCTCCCTGATTATATTAACAATCACCTTTTTATCAAATTCATCTAACTCATGTTTAATAAATAAATCCGGACGTTTTAAAATTGTTCGCATTATACTTTCTCTCCTACGATACTCATCTATCTTTTTATGATTTCCACTTAATAAAACATCCGGAACCTTCATTCCTTTAAATTCTCTTGGCTTGGTATAATGTGGATGATCCAATAATTGATTATAAAATGAGTCATTTTTTACACTATTAATATCTCCCACTACTCCAGGAACAAATCTTGATATTGCATCTATCATTAACATAGCAGGCAATTCTCCACCTGTAACAACAAAATCACCTATAGAAAACTCTTCATCAACAAGCTTCATAACTCGTTCATCAATACCTTCATATCTTCCGCAAAAAAATACTAAATTTTCTTTTTTTGCAAGCCTTTCTGCATCTGATGAATTGAATTTTTTCCCCTGTGGTGATGTTAATATCACATATGGCTTTTTCCCTTTCTCTTTCAAATACTCATCATAAAATCCATAAAAAGGTTCTACCTTCATAACCATCCCTGGGCCACCGCCATATGCATATAAATCTGTAACTCGGTGTTTATCTTTTGTATAGTCTCTCAAATTATGTGCATTAAACAATATAATTTTTTCTTTAATTGCTCTGGATAATACCCCAAATTTTGTTATGACTTCAAACATTTCAGGAAATATTGTAACGACATCAATCTCTATCTTCGATATCATCATTATACCATTCCAATCTTTTTACAATAATATCATCAGCATTTTTATCGAATTTAACCACATTCTCTTTTATTAATGGATAAAGAATTTCTTCTTTTTCAAATTTATTTATTTCATTTTCAATGACTATCACATCATTTGCACCGGTTTCTAAAATATCAATTATTTTTCCAATATATGCACCATCATCATAAAAAACTTTTTTATTTAACAATTGAAAATAATAAAATTCTGTTTCTTCAAGATCTGGCAAATCTTTCTCAGAAATATAGATTATAAAATCTTTATATCTTTGAGCAGAAGATATATTTTCAACACCGTAAATTTTCACAATATAGACCTTATTTGCTTTTCTTATTGATTCCAATTTTGCATATAAGAAACGTTTTGTTTTTGAGTTATAAAGCAAAACATCACTTAAATTTTCAAAAATTCTTTGCTCACTAGTATAAGGAAAAAGTTTAAGTTCTCCATTCAAACCGTGTGTATTGGAAATTTTTCCAATAGCTATCTTATCCTTCAAGAGGTCGTCTAACCTCTTCATTTTATCACCTTATTACCTTTAAAAGAAATTTAGTACTTTCATCTTTCTTAGCTGCTGTTAATAGAGTATTTATAGACTTTATAGTTCTCCCATCTTTTCCAATAATTTGTCCCACATCATGTGGATCTACATGGATTTCAAAAACTATTTCATTATCATTTTTATATTCCACTATATTTACTAACTCTGGATTTTTAACAATTCCTTTAATTATATTTTCTAATAATTTCTTCATTTACATGCCTCCTGGCATTACGCTTTCTTTTCAAATTTTATTTCATGAACTCTTTTCATAACTCCAGCTTTTGATAAAATATCTCTTGCTGTATCAGTAGGTTGAGCGCCTTTTAAAATCCATTCAACTGCTTTTTCAACATTTACTTGAAAAGTGTCATTTTCTCTTAGCGGATCATAAAAGCCCAATGATTCTATATACTTCCCACTTCTTTTTTCTCTTGAATCAACAACCACAATCCTATAAAAGGGTCTATGCCTTCTTCCCATTCTGTTTAATCTTATTTTTACCATACTAATAATACACCTCCTAAGAATTTTAGTTTATATTTAATATTCTTATTAAAATCCAAATGGCATTTTTCCGAATAAAGACTTTTTATTTTTCATTTTCTTTACCTGTTTCATCATTTTTTTCATTTGCTCGTATGATTTTATCAATTTATTTATATCCTGCAATGTCGTTCCACTACCTTTTGAAATCCTTTGTTTTCTTGAATAATTTAATATTCTCGGCTTTCGCCTTTCCTCTCTTGTCATCGAATTAATTATAGCTTCTATTTTTTTCAATTCTGCTTCACTTTTGTTTACATCTATTCCATCTTTTGGAACACCAGGTATCATTTCTAGTATTTTAGACAGTGGTCCTAATTTTCTAATTTGCTGTATTTGCTCTAAAAAGTCGTTAAAATCAAATTTACCTTCTAAAAACTTATTAGCAGATTCTTCTGCCTTTTCTTTATCTATTTCACTCTCAACTTTTTCAATAAGGGATAACACATCTCCCATACCCAAAATTCTACTTGCGTATCTTTCAGGATAAAATAACTCAAGATCATCAACTTTTTCACCAATACCTACAAATTTAATGGGTTTTTGAGTAATTTGTCTAATTGAAATTATTACACCACCACGTGCATCACCATCAAGTTTTGTAACTATGAACCCATCTAATTCCAGCCTATTATTAAATTCTTTCGCAGAATTTACTGCATCCTGGCCTATCATTGCATCAACAACCATAAGAATTTCTTCTGGTTGTGCTATTCTTTTTATTTCCTCAAGTTCTTTCATCATTTGATCATCTATATGTAATCTACCAGCAGTATCTAAAATAACTATATCATGCACCAATTTTTCTGCATAATCCATTGCTTCCTTTACTATATTTACAGCATTTTTTCTATCACCTGTAAAAACTGGAACTCCTATTTGTTCCCCTAATTGAACAAGTTGATCAATTGCCGCTGGTCTATATGTATCTGCCGCAACTAACAAAGGAGCTTTTCCTTGTTTTTTAAAATACTTTGCCAATTTTGCTGCATGAGTAGTTTTACCGCTTCCCTGAAGACCTACCAACATTATATATCCGGGTCTTTTAGAAATATTTAATTTCGTTTTTTCATTTCCACCCATTAATTCTATTAATTCGTCTCTAACTATTCTAATAAATTCCTGATCAGGTGTTAAACTTTCTAAAACTTCTTTTCCAAGCGCCTTTTCTCTAACCTTTTCTATAAATTCCTTAACAACTTTATAATTAACATCAGCTTCTAATAAAGACATTTTTACTGCTCTAACAGCATCTTTGATATTTTTTTCTGATAATTTACCCTGCCCTTTTAACGACTTAAACGCTTTCGAAAGCTTTTTTTGAAGATTGTCAAACATGTGTACACCTCCGGTGAGGATTAAAAATTTTCATTTTAAAAACAAAACAATTGCAGATTATAGCTTTTCTATTCGCTACAATCTGTACTTGAGCTTGGTCTATTCTATATTTAATGAATTAACATAAGGATATACAAGTTTAGTATACTATAAAAAACCTATTTTTTCATGAATTATATTGAACAAAATGTGAGAAGGTGGAAAATTTAAAGTTACAATTTGATTACTGTAATAGAAAGAAAAATTTAATTCATTCTCAAAGAAGAATTTACAATTATTTTTTCGAAATGGCATTAAGCTCATCTAAATAAATTTGACTTTTTGAATATTCCAAATTATTTTCATAAAATTGGTGTTTTTAAAAAATATTATAATATTTATAAATAAAATTTTACTTGATAGTTTATTTTATTAATGATAAAATAATCATGCAAAAAATAAATGGGGAGGTAGATTATGAAGAAACTAAGTTTTATAATTTTTCTGGTAGTGGTATTTTTGTTTGTTGGATGTATGAGAGTTGACAAAAGTATAAATAAAAGTGAGAAAGTTGATGAAAATGATATAATTTTAAAAGATGTAGTCTCTGAGTATTATCCTGAAACAGGTAAAGTTTTAATAACTTGGAAGGGTGATGAAAATACAATATATCAAATATATTCTAAAAAAGAAAGTGATAAAGATTATATTTTTAAAGGTGAAGTGAAAGGATTAAAATTTGAAGATACAAATCCATTTGCTGGAAATGTTCAGTATAAAGTAATGCCTAAAGAAACAACAAAAAGTATTCCTGTTAAAAGTGAAAATTCTGAAAATGTATCAATGATAAGTTTAAATGATTTTATTAGTATAAATAATGGAATTGTGAAAAACTTTGATCATAGAATAAAAGATAATAAAATTTATATAAATGATGAAAAAGAACTTGAAAATTTAAATATAGACCCTTTTAGCCTACTTGCATTAGGATTATCTGAAAATATATATAATAATGAATATATATATTTGTCAAATAATAATTTTAGTATAATGTCTTCTGAAATCAATATACTAAAAATAGATAAATTTGGAAAAATTAATGTAATCGGGAAACTTGGGAATTTACCATATTTAATAATATTCATTAGAAATGTTGATGAAAAACTTATTGTTGGTGGAATACAATTTGAAAATATGACTCCTTATGCATCATTATATATTTACGACTTAAAAAACCCTGAACAACCGATAAAAATTAAAAATTATAATTTAATGTTGGGGGCACAGAGTGCTAATTTCGGAAAAAGTGGTGAAAATTATTATGTAATTTACTTTGGTGGAAATAATGATGATGGCGGAATATATGTTCAGTTTTTAGATTCGAACTTTGATATTATAGAAAATAAAAAAGTGAAGATATCAAATTCTCCGTATATTATGAATTTTGCAAAATATAATAATAAATATATTATAAATGATGGTTCAAAAACATATTATTTTGAAATAACAGATTCTTTTTCTGAAAACGATATAATTTCTGTTGATTTTACAGCATCTAATAATAATTTTACAAGATTTTATTCTTTTGATGGGAAAAATTTATATACAGTGGATGACAAAAAAATAAAGATCTATTCTTTTGAAAACAATAAGTTATCGCAATATAAAACTATCAATATAAATTATGATGAAACAAGTAGTGAAACTCCAAGTTTTTTAATAGTAAATAAAATAGATAATTATTTGAATATAAGTATATTATATCTTAATAGTTCCAATTCCAATCCTGAATTATCAAAATATTATTATTATATTTATGATATCGAAAACGAAAAGATTATTTATTCAGATTTTGACGATTCTGAAAATGCTATGGAAAATTATAGAAATATTAATCCTATAATATTTAAATATCATTAAAATTTAAAACTCCCTTTTAAAGGGAGTTCAGATTGAAGACAAACCTCTTTGCTAAATCAAGCAGAGAGGTATTTT
>NZ_AZAY01000024.1 GCF_001021165.1 Marinitoga sp. 1197 | reverse complement strand
CTCTCTTCTTACTTCCGCTGGGTGTCTCTGTTCACTTGTCAAGGAGCTTCCTTTTCCTTCTCGCGGCTCTTCGTCCGCGTCCGAGTATATATATTACCACCTTTCTTCTCTTTTGTCAACTTACAATACTGTTAATTTTGTTAATCGTTAGTGAATTGATGTCTTTTTCTTTTATAATCAATATTTTAATCTTTTGCCATTATTACATATCTTCTTAACTTTTCTATATCTTCTTGATCACCTATAACCATAAGTGAATCTTTTGGTTTTATTTTAAAGTTAGATTTCGGATTATATTTTGCTTTTCCATTTCTTCTAATAGCCATTACAATTATATCAAGTGTTTTTGAAATTTCTAATTCTCCAAATTCTTTTCCTACCATCCAGCTATTTTCTGGTATTCTTATTTCTGCAAATCCAAACGTTTCTCCAAAATCCATTTGTGTACTTTCAATAAAAGACAATACATTGGGTTTAGCCACCATCAACGCCATTCTTTTTCCAGTTATTTCCGGCGGAAGTATAACATTATCCACACCTGCATATAACAATTTCCTCAATTCTTCAGAACTTGTGGCATTTGATACAATATATAATGACGGGTTTAATGTTTTGGCTGTTAGGGCTATATATAAATTATCTACATCACTTGGAGAGGTTAATAATAACCCCTTTGCTTCAAAGATTTTTGCTTTTATTAATACATCCTCATCTCTTGCATCTCCAATTACAAAATTTATATTTTTATATTCATCCTTTTCAATTAATTTATCCATTCTATCCTGATTTTTTTCTATAATTATATAAGGTGTTTTCGTTTTTATAAATTCATCAATAATATATTTTCCAGTTTTTCCCCCACCTACTATAATATAATGATTCGTTATATTTTCTATACGTTTCATCATTTTCAATATTCCTCCTATCTTTTTAAAATCCCCTTCCACAAACAATGCTGTTAGTGAAGAAATTAAATATAAAACAACAGAAATACCGGAAAAAATTAAAAATGCATCGAATATTATGGTTGCTCGAGAAATATTTTCTGGCATACCATACCCAACGGTTGAAAGAGTTATCGCCGTAATATAAAAAGACTGAAAAAAATCCCATCCTTCTAATATCATAAATCCTATAATCCCAATAAAAAATATTATAACTATTATTAACAACGAAAAGGTTATTTGTTTAAATATTCTTTTATATTCTTCCATATTATTCCCCCTAAATATATGGTCTAGCTTTTTTATAATAATTAAACTGTTCTTTTAAAAATTTGTTTTCTATATAATTTTCCAGTGTATTTCTTAAATATTTTTTTATTGTTTCATCTGTTATTCCTATTTTTTCAAGTCCTGCTTTTATTTTTTTTATGTCTCCTTTATTTTTTATATATTCTTCATTTACCGCTAAAAACAAAAAATATTTTACTCTATAATTATCCAAAGATATTCTATCTTTTATAGTATTAAAAACCATTATGGGGTTTACCTTAGTATTTAATGATATTCTTTCTATCGCATTATCATATTCATTTCTATCTTTTTTATTGTATATCTTTAACATTATATTTTCATCATATTCAATAGAATCCTTTTTAGAAAATATATGTTTTAAAAAGCGGTATATTTCTTTCTCTATATCATTTATTTTTTCATCGTGTAATTCTAGATCTTCTACATATTCTTTTTTTAAATAATTTATTATAGAAGGGATTTTCACAATTTCTCCGTTTTTTAACCAGCCTGCTGGATATCCTTCTTTATGAAAAATCTCTCTTATTGTACTTTTCTTTAATCCATACATTTGAAAGATTATTTTTTCTACAAGCGCTTCAAGCAATAATATATATGTATCAAGTAAATCTTTTTCATATATTTTTTTTAATGCTCTTTCTTCAAAACTTCCTTTTAAATTTTGATGTAAAGGCGACCCTTTATAATGAAATTCTAAAGGTGAAAAATCTGTATTTTGTTTTTTAATTATAATTATCATTTTAACTATATCTATTAATAAATCTCTTTTTTTGTTTTCATTTACCAATCTTGTTGCTATTGGAATTTGTTTTAAATCTCCCACTTCAAGATCTACACTTCCTGCAATAAATTTATATAAATAAAAAGCAAGTTTACTATTAAGAAATCCTAATAAAGCATATTTTAAATCGTCATTTTTAATAAATATACTGCTTCCTTTACAATCAAAAAGAAAATTTTTAGGCAGCGATCTAAATGTCGGGCCTTTTGACGTTGTCATAGAATATGTAATTCCTGGTTTAAAATAATACTGTTTATTTGGCAAGTGATTTCCCATTTTCTTTAATATATTATAGTTTTCCTCATCAAAAGCTATTACCCACCATAAATTACCAAACCATTTATTATACGGGCCTCCTTTAACATAAGGTACCCATTTTTTCCTATCAATTTTATGATTAAAGCTTATCTCATTTTTTGGTACCTGCCAATGATATCTTAAAAATCTTTTATTATCACCTGTCGCAATACCCTGCCTTACGTCTGCAAATTTTATTAATTTATCATATTCAAATATTTTTTTTATTTCATCATTTATCCAGTATACAAAAGGTATTCGTGGAATTTTTTTAAATTCTTTCTGATTTTCTTTGAAAACTCTTTTTGTTTTTTCATTTTTATATATTTTTTCAATTATTTTATTTAATTCATTCTTTTTTTTCTCATATGATACATCATTGAGATTTATATATATACCTTTCTCTTCATTTGTATTATTCTTTCTAAAAATAAACATAGCGGTATCAACGAGCACATCCTCAAATACCCCACCTAATCCAAAATGCACCAAACTTTCTATATGCATATTTTTTATTATAAACTTTCTTAATTTTTCATAACTACTTATAAACATAAATGTCTGTGGAGTTATCATTCCCATTAAACCATTCTCAAGTAAAAATTCATAATTTCTTTTTATAAAAGCTGCGTATAAATTTTTTCTAAAATCAAAATATTTTTCTCTAATTAATTTTCTTAAAGAAGGTGTGTAATCATGAGAATCTGTATATGGTGGGTTTGAAATCACTATGTCGAAATTTTTTATAAGAATACCGAAGAATTTCTTCAATTTATCTACATAATACTTTTCAAGATGTGTTTTTTCTTCAAATAAAGGTATTATCTTTCTCTTTTGTAAATTTTTTATTTTTTCTTTAGATTTATTACTTAAGATTATTAAACTTCCTAATTCTTTATATCCTTCAATTTCATCTTTTACACTTTCATATACATCTCTTAATATATTATCCTCAATATCATTTGAATTTATCATTTCAAAATCTGTTGAAATAAGATTAAAATCTAAATCCCCTTTATAACCATCGCTCAACGCCTTAATTTTTAATACCAGTTTGGCAATTTCTATTGAGCGTTCATCTATATCTATTCCATATATGTTTTTTTCTATAATATTTTTTATATATACATATCTACTATACCCTTTTCTTTCATAAAATTCTTTAAGCCTATCATATACTTTTATTAAAAAATGTCCACTTCCACATGCTGGATCTAAAATTTTTATTTCTTCTAATTTCTTTATATTGTTTCTTTTCTTATACTTTATTTTATATTTTTCTGCTATTTCCTGATCATCATATATTTCACAATAATATTTAGTTAGAGTATTATCAACAATATATTCCACTACCCATTCTGGTGTGTAAAATTGTGATTGTTTAAATAATCTGGATCTTTCTTCATCTAAATTATAATATTGATATGCCCAACCAAGAATATCCTCCTTATGCCAATCCTTTACATTATTGATCTCTTCGAATATTTTTTGTAATATATTTTCTTCCATTTCAATTTCATAGATTTCATCAAAAAGTTCTGGTATATATTTTTTTAATTCATTAAAATCGCGTTTTTCTTTTAATATTTCTTTTTCTTTCAACATTTTTAGGGATATTATTTTATTTAAATAATTAAATGTATAGTTTTCAATATATTTTTTCCGTTTTTCAACGTACTCATTGGAAAACATCTCTTTTAACATATCAAATGTATTTTTGTTTACAATTTCCTTATTAAAAAAAGGTTTATATTTTGTTTCATAAAAACCCATTTGATTTAATTTTAAATCAATAGATTTTTTTATAAGCGTTTTTATTTTTTTTATTGTGATTTTTAAATTTTCGTACATATAAATCCCCCAGGCTATCTCCAATTAATTGTTTTTCTTAATTATTTTTTATTTAACTATTTTTATCTTGA
Organism: Marinitoga sp. 1197; assembly: GCF_001021165.1. Lineage (NCBI taxonomy): Bacteria > Thermotogati > Thermotogota > Thermotogae > Petrotogales > Petrotogaceae > Marinitoga > Marinitoga sp. 1197. The sequence continues at coordinate 42,014 of NZ_AZAY01000024.1, read as the reverse complement.
TTATTTTTCTCTTAATTGTTTTTCAACCAAAAATATTCTTAATATGTAATTTTTCTCTTCTATATTCTCTTCTTCCGCATTTACCAGATAATATTCTATATAATTAGTGGAAAAATCTTCATTCATAAATAGATACATATTTTTTGATAATTTATATACTTTATCCATATCACGTAATATAAAATTTGTATATTTTGCTTTAATATTTATCGTTTTCTCAACATCCCCTGTTTTTAATCTTTCAGGTAAATCTGAAAAATTTATTTTCTCAAAATTTCCCATAAGAAATTTTGAGAAATATACATCATATTCATCCTGCAAATCAGTTGGAACTTTATAAAAAGTATATATTTCCCCATTTTTTCTTATTAAAATATTTTTTATTCCTCTTATATAAAATGATGGAAAAGAGATTAACAATGCATCATCTAATTCCCTCACATTAAAATATCTAAATGCCTTTTCATGTAATTCTTTATCTTTATATTTAATAATAAAATTTGTTTCATCTATTTTTTCTATTTTTACTTCGCCATATTTTGTTTCAATTATTTTTTTATTGGAATATATGTTATACCAATTTGCTTTTTCAATCTGTAATGACGGTAATATTTTAAATTCATTTAAAACCTTTTCATATTGAGACCATATAAACCATATAATAATATAAATACCAAACATAATTGCAAAAATAATTAGTAATGATTTGGCGCCTTTTTTTCTCTCTTCTTTATTAAGTAAATTATTCATATTCTTACCCCCAGATTTTATATCCATTGGTTATTGGCATTCTTCTGTCTTTTCCAAATGCCCTTTGAGTTATTTTTATTCCTGGTGCTCCCTGACGCCTTTTATACTCATTTAAATCGACAAGTTTTATTACATATTTTACTGTTTCAATATCATATCCATCTTCAACTATTTCATTTATACTCATTTCATACTCTATATATCTTTCTAAAATTGCATCGAGTATTTCATATGGCGGTAATTTATCTTGATCTGTTTGATCTGGCTTCAATTCTGCAGATGGTGCTTTAATAAATATATTTTCCGGTATAATCCATTTGCCTTTAATTTTATTAAAATATTCCGCAAGTTTATATATTTCTGTTTTATAAACATCTTTAATTGGAGAAAATCCACCTGCCATATCACCATATAATGTAGCATAACCTGTTGCAACCTCACTTTTATTACCAGTAGCAAGCGCTATATACCCAAATTTATTTGAAAACGCCATTACTATTGTCCCTCTAATTCTAGCCTGAATATTTTCTTCTGCTACATTCATGGGTAAATCTTCAAATGCAACCTTTAATTCTTTTAATAAACCTTCAAATGTTCTTCTTATCGGTATTGTATGAGTTTTCATTTCAAGATTTTTTGCTAATAATATCGAGTCTTCTATACTACCTCTCGATGAATATTGTGACGGCATTAATACACCTAAAATATTGTCACTTCCAAAAGTATCCGCTGCTAAAGCCGTAACGAATGCGGAATCCATACCACCGCTTAATCCCAAAACAACCTTTGAAAAACCGTTTTTATGAATATAATCTTTAAGTCCTAATTTTAAAGCTTTATATATTTCTTCATATTTTTCCATTAAGTTAACCCTTTTATTGCCTTTTAATATTTTTCTCTTTTTATTCGGTTCTTTTTCAATTATTTTAATCTCAACATTATGATTATCATATAATAGATGTCTTCTTTTTCCTTCTCTTAAATTTGCCCTTGTAGATGATATGGGATCTATATCTATAAAATCAACTTTTTCATCAAAAAGAGGTAATGAATGTTCAATTTCACCAAATGGATTTATAACAACACTTCCACCATCAAAGACAATTTCATCTTGTCCTCCTATTAAATTTGTATATACCAGCCATGTTGAAAGTTCTGCTGCTCTTGTTTTTAACATTTCCAGCCTGCTTTTTGGCTTTTCTTTTGTATATGGTGATGCCGACAAATTAACAATTACGTGAGCACCCATTTCAGCCAATTCAACAGCTGGTCCATTTGGAACCCATATATCTTCACAAATTGTAACTCCTATCTTTAAACCATTTTTCAGCTCAATCATCAGAGGTTGTTTCCCAGGAGAAAAATATCTTTTTTCATCAAATACTGAATAATTTGGGAGATATATTTTATGGTATTTTGCTTCTTCTTTTCCATTGTATATTACATATGCTGTATTATATGCATCAACCTCAAAATCAAGATTTCCAATTATTGATATTACATCACTACCATATGTATAATCAATATATTGTTTCAAAAAATTTCTTGAATCATTTAAAAATCCTGTTTTCAATACCAGATCTTCTGGCGGATATCCGGTCAAGAATAATTCAGGAAAAATCAACAAATCAGCTTCATTTTCCTCCGCTAATTTAAAGGCTTTTTTGGCTTTATTTAAGTTTTCATTCAGATTTCCAACATGCGAATTTAATTGTGCAATTCCAATTCTAAGTCTCATAATTCCACTCCTTTTTGCTTTTTTAATATTATAACATAATTTAAGTCTTTTTTAAGATATTTATGCTATAATACTCTTGAACATTTTGAAATATTTATAGTCTAATGGATAGGATATTTTATATTTCTAAAATTAGAAAGAACTAAAAAAGATTTGTAATTGGAGGTGGTTGTGTGTTTTTTTATCCATTCTGGTTTGATCCTACATTTATTATTTTATTACCGGGTTTAATATTGTCTTTAATAGCTCAGGCATCTGTACAATCAACTTTTTCAAAATATTCTAAAGTTATTTCTTCAACAGGTGAAAACGGTGCAGATTTTGCAAGAAGAATGCTTGATAATCTTGGACTATATAATGTAAGAGTTGAAGCTGTTTCTGGTTTTTTAACAGATCATTATGATCCGAGAAATAAAGTTTTGAGACTATCTTCTGCCACTTATTCAAGCAGGTCAGTTGCTGCTTTAGGCGTAGTCGCCCATGAAGTAGGACATGCTATGCAACATCAGGAAAATTATTTACCATTAGTTTTAAGAAACTTTTCCGTTCCATTTGCTTCTATTGGATCAAATTTATCATGGATTATTTTTATAATAGGATTCCTTTTTTATAGTCAGACATTAATCCAACTTGGTATTATATTATTTTCTTTTGCAGTATTATTTACTATAATAACATTACCAGTCGAATTTAATGCCAGCGCGAGAGCTATAAAAATCCTCCCTTCAATGGGTATGCCAATATCAGAAGTATCACATGTGAAAAAAGTATTGGGTGCTGCTGCTATGACATATGTTGCTTCTGCTGCCATGGCTATTTTACAATTACTAAGAATGCTTATGTTAGCAGGTATCGTTGGAGATAGAGATTAAATAACTTTATAACCCGACATTATGTCGGGTTATTTTTATACTAATATTAAAATTTTTTTTATTATTAGTAAATAATCTTATTTATTTAAGAGTAATAATCTATAATACTTTTTTTTCATACTTTTTTTTCTAATATAAATATGTTATATTTTAATTAGTTGCTTGAAGCAAACAACTAATATTAGGAGTGATCTATATGGTAAAAATCACTGATTCATTGATAAAAGTATTGAATTTTATATGGAAAAAAGAAAAAACATACTTAATGGAAATTTCAAAAGAAACAGGTCTTGAAAAATCAACTGTTTCCAGATCTTTGAATAAATTAAAAAATTTAAACTTAATAAAAAAAGTTGATGAACTTTCAGCTTCTCCACTTGGTGGAAGAAAAACTTCTATTTATTCATTCAATTTTTCTATTGGATATATTTTAGGTATTTCAATAGAACAGGATGGCCTTGAATTTGTTTTAACAGATTTACAAGGAATTATAATTTTTTCAAAAAGAAAAAATATAAAAATAGACAAAAACAATATCGTAAATGAAATTATCTCTATTTACAGTCAATTTGACGATTATAAAATTTTAAGTGTTGGTATTTCACTTCCAGGTATAATTAATTCTTCAAATGGAATAATTGTATATTCTAAAGCTTTAAATATTGAAAATTTGGATTTATCAACAGCATTAGAAAAAGAAATTGATGTTCCTGTATTTATAGAAAATGATAGTAATTGTGGAGCCATTTTTTTTAATTTGAAATATAAAGATAAATCACATAATATTTTATATTTCCATATTTCAATTCCATATTTCGCTACAGACCATGTTGGACTGGGTATAGGTATTGTTATTAAAAACAAATTATATCATGGAAGCAATAATTGTGCTGGAGAAGTAGAATTTAAAATCCCTTTAATAAATACAAATGAAAATATTTCTTTCACATCTATTTTAAATGAAGATATAGATACATTAATAAATAATAGTAGAGATTTTATTAACATATATTCAAAAAAACTTGGTGATTATATTAGTATTTTTGATCCAGATAATATCATAATTGGGGGTAATATTACTCTTTTAAATGAAAAATTTTTAAATATTTTTATTGAAGAAATTAAAAAAAATATTTTCATTCCAAATATACGAAAATTGCATATAAATCATATATCTCCAGAAGACTATCTTACTTCTCGTGGTGCTGTCTCTATAGTTTTACATAAAATGTTTTCAAATAAACGCGGTACTGAACATTTTTTAAAAATTTATTTGATGAAAAGAGGCGATATTAAATGAATTATAAATATGGAAAATTGTTTTTTCTTGGTTTTCCAGGCGGAATTGATGATGAAGCTTTAAATATAATTTTAAAGTATAAACCTGCAGGTATAATTTTATATCCAGGAAATATGAACAGTATTGAAGAGTTGCAGATTTCTATGGATAAATTATATTCTCTTAATATTCCTTTACTTATTTCATCTGATCACGAAGGTGGTCAATTGGAAACTGTTCCAGGAATCTTATCTTCACCAGGAAATTATGCTATTGGAAAAACAAATGAGCCAAATATTGCTTATAAATATGCATTTTATCTTGGAAAAAAATTGAAAGAATTTGGTTTTAACATGGTTTTTTCTCCCGTTCTTGATGTTTTACATAAAGATTCAAGTGCAGTTACTGGATTCAGAATTTTTTCTGATTCTCCAGAAAAGGTTTCTATATTTGGAACACAATATATAAAAGGATTAAATGATGCTGGTATTCTTTCAACTGCAAAGCACTTCCCCGGCCACGGAAAAGCTACTCATGATTCTCATGAAGAAACTCCAGTTATTGATAACTTTTCTTTTAATGATTATGATTTATTACCTTTTGAAAATGCTATTAAAAATGGCGTTGAAATGATTATGACAGCGCATATTATATACAAAAATCTCGATGAAGATTTGGGTACAGTATCTAAAATCATTTTAAATGACCTGTTAAGAAAAAAATTAAATTATAATGGATTAATAATTAGCGATGCCATTGAAATGAAAGCATTTTATAATAACTATTTCCCTGATAAAGGTGTTGAATTATTTTTTAATAATGGTGGAGATATTTTGATGATTGCTGAAGCTAAGAAAAATTTTAAACCTATTTATACTTCTTTTATTAATCTCATTGAAAATAAAAAAATAGACACAGAATCCATTAATTTGAAAATAAAGAAAATAAATGAAATTCAAAAAAAATATTTTAATGAAAATTATGAAGGAAAATTTTTAACCGATATTGCTAAAAAATCCTTAAAAATAAATATAAAAAAAGATTTTCATATAAATTTGGATACAGATAAAGTTTCTATCGTGATACCTGAACCTAAAAATTTAAGTCAGGCTGATACCACTGCTAAAGATTTAGAAAAATTAGAATCTTTATTAAATTTAGAATTTAAAAATACAAATATTTTTAAATATAACCCTTTAAATGGAGAAACTTATTCAGAACTACCAAAAAATTCTAAGGTTATATCTTTTGTCCTTGATTCTTTTAGATTTCCCGAACAATATAAATTGCATAAAAAAATTAAAAGTTTAAATAAAGATATTATATATGTAATTATAAGGAATGATCAGGATGAAACCTTATATAAAGATGAATCTTATATAATTACTCATTCAACAAAATTAATATCAATATATAATGCCATTAAGGCTATTAAAAAACTTTAGGGGAGGTATTTTTATGAAAAAGTTATTTTTGGTAATCCTTTTAAGTGTATTGGTTATTTTCGCATTTGGTAAAACAAAGATTACATTCTGGGGATTTATGTTAGATGATGAATCTTCTGCTAAAATCCTCGGACAATTTATGAAAGAGAACCCTGATATTGAAGTTGAATACGTACAACTTGCATGGTCAAATGGTTTTGACAAAATTGTCACAGCAATTGCCGCAAATAATGCACCTGATCTTGTAGAATTAGGTAACACATGGGTTGCAAATTTCGCAAGCAACAAAACTATTATGAATATGGATGACTATTATTCAAAAGTTAAAGATAAGTATTTTGGCTGGGATTCTGTAAAATATGATACTCACTATTGGGCATTACCATGGTTATTGGGAACAAGGGCATTATTTTTTAATTTAGATTTATTTGAAAAAGCCGGACTTGATCCAAATAATCCTCCAGAAACTTGGGAAGAATTATACGTAGCTGCAAAAAAAATTAATGAACTTGGTGATGATATTTACGGATATGGTATGTGTGCAGGAGAGAATTTCAGCCCATGGCAACAATGGTTCTTGCCAGCAGTTTGGGGAAATAATGGTTCTATTCTTTCAGAAGATTTTAAAAAAGCAAGACTATATTCAACAAAAGTTATTGAAACTGCTGAATTCTATAAGGCTTTATCTAAATATTCTTTAAAAACAAAACAAGCTGATCTTGCAAAAGCTTTTGGAGAAGGCAAGGTAGGAATGTATGTAAGTGGCGCATGGGATATTTCTGGAATAGAAAAAAATTATCCAAATGTTGTTTTTGATGTTGCATTATTGCCAAAACCAACAAAATGGAGTGGATACCATGCTTCATTTGCTGGTGCTGAAGTTTTAGCTGTAACAGAACAATCAAAAAATAAAGATGCTGCTATGAAATTAGCTGAATTTTTATTAAGATCTGATATTGCTATGCAAGTTACAAAATTAGTTCCTTCTGTATTTCCATCAGTTGTAGGTGCTGATAATGATCCATGGTTTGAAGATCATCCTATGCATCAAGTTTTTTATGAACAAAATAAATATGCAAAACCTGCACCATCACACCCTCAATGGTTTAAAATACAACAATATTTAACAGAGGCTATTGAAAAAATTATACTTGAAAATGAAGATATAAATAATACTCTAAGATTTTATAATTTAAAAATTCAACAGGTATTAAATCATTAAAAGAAAAACCCTGCGCAGAGCCACCTGCGCAGGTTCCTAAGGAGTTGAAAAAATGAAAAAGAAAACAAAATACAATCTTGAAACTCTTATATTACTATCTCCATATTTGATTCTATTTGCAATTTTTGGGATATTTCCCATTGCCTATTCTTTTTTTATGAGTTTTACAAATTATACAGGATTAAATCCTCACTATGATTTGATTGGACTATCTAATTATATAAAAGCTTTTAATGATGAAATATTTTTAATAGCCTTAAAAAATACTTTTATTTTTGTTGTTGGAACAATTCCTTTTACAACGATATTTTCACTTTTACTTGCTATCTTAATAAATAGCAAATTATTACCTGTAAAAAATTTATTTAAAGCTGGATTTTTTTTACCTTCTGTAATTTCAATGGTTGTAATATCGACAATATGGATGTACCTGTACAGTGCTAATGGCTTTTTTAATAATATGCTTACTCTTTTAGGATTTAAATCTCTTGGTACAAGTTGGTTGGCCTCAACAAAAACTGCTCTAATTTCAATTATGATAATGGATATATGGGCAGCTATTGGATATTATACCATATTATTCTTAGCAGGATTACAAAGTATTCCAAATGAAGTTTATGAAGCTGCTTCTATAGATGGTGCAACAAAAACTCAAACTTTTTTTTCTATAACTTTACCATTATTAAAACCAACTATGTTTTTTATAATTTCTTTAAACACTATTAGGTCTTTTCAAATATTTGCTGAAATTTTTACTATGACTGAGGGAGGCCCCTCAAATTCAACTCAAACTGTAGTTCATTATCTTTATGAAACTTCATTTAGGCAATTTGATATGGGATATGCCTCTGCTATAGCTTATATATTAATGGCTATTATTATGATTTTTACTGTAATTCAAAAACATCTTCTCAGGAGTGATATATAATGAAACGATTTATATTTTTATTTTTTATGTTTATATTACTTATAATTTCTTTATTCCCTTTATTAACAATGTTCTTTACAGCTATTGTACCTCAGGGGAATCTAAATAATATTGTTACAGAAAAATTTTTAAATGATTTTGAAACAAAATATATTAGATATATAAAAAGAAAAATTAAAACTTATAATGGAACAAAAATAAGTATAGTTAAAGATTCTCCAGTTTCAACTCAAAGCTTAAAAATAGAAATTTCTCCTGAGAAAAATCAAAAAGTTGCTCTGTTAACAGGCGACCTTGATTTAAGAATATCAAAAGGGATTGAATTATATGCAAAACTCCCAGACATTGATGATTTCAATATAGAATTTTATGATATTGATGGAAATTCCTACTCATTTCCAATTGAAATAAATGGTGATTTAAATAAATGGGATAAAATTTTTATTTCTTTGACTAACGTTAAAAAAATAGATCTTAAACATATAACAAAAATAGCATTTTCTTTTTATTCTAAAAAAAGTGCTTATATTTATATAGATGATATAAAGATTAAATATAAATTTCCAACTCTAATGAATTTTGTTATCGTATGGAAGGAAAATAATTTTGGAAGATACATGTTCAATAGTTTGTTAATTGCTATTCTTGTTGTATTAGGAAATATTATATTTTCCACAACTGTTGCTTATGCATTTGCACGAAGAGAATTCTTTGGGAAAAATTTTTTATTTCTAATTGTATTAGCTACAATGATGATTCCTCCTCAGGTAACTATAATTCCAATATTTATTTTAATGAAAAATTTTGGATGGATAGATACATATTATTCCCTAATTATTCCTTTTTTAGTTACACCATTTGGAATATTTTTATTAAAACAGTATATAGAACAATTACCTATTGAATTAGAACAAGCTGCATATGTTGATGGCGCTAATACATTTCAAATCCTTTTTCATGTAATATTCCCACTTTCAAAGCCAGCTATAGCTGTAATGGGGATAAATACCTTTATTACATCATGGAACATGCTTTTTTATCCTTTAGTAATGACTTCCTCAAAAAACATGAGAACAGTTCAAGTTGGTCTTGCTTTATTTCAGAAATTCAATCAAGTCGATTGGCCAATATTAATGGCAGCATCTTCTATAATAGGAATTCCTGTAATAATAGCATTTCTAATATTTCAAAAACATATAATTTCTGGAATAACTCAAGGGGCGGTGAAAGGATGATTGGTAAATATACTATAAGGGAAATAGAAAGAATACCAGAATTATTAGAAAAAGCTGATAATTTTAATTTTTCATTTACAAAAAGTAAAAAATACGTTTTTGTAGGATGCGGTTCTTCTTATAATCTTGGTTTTATAACTTCAAAAATTTTAAACACCCATGGATATTGTTCTTCGACTATATCTGGAGGTGAAGCAATTGTTTTTAATAAAGTTCCAAGTGCTGATATATCAATATTCATATCAAGAACTGGTGAGTCAACTGAAACAGTAAAAGCTGTACAAATTTTCAAGAAAAATAATATTAAAACTATTGGTATTACATGCACCCCAAACTCTTCATTAACAAAAATATGTGATGAGTCATTTATATTTGATTTTGCAAATGAAGAAAGTGTAGTTATGACTGGATCTTTTATATTTATTTTAAATTTCCTATTAAATGGTATTCAACACAATAATTTATCAGAAAAAAGTTTTAATGTTCTTAACAATTCTAAAACTTTAATAGACTCTTTAAATTTAAAAGATTTCAATCATTTTATCTTTCTTGGATTTGATGAACAATACGGAATTTCAAAAGAAGGTGCGTTAAAAATACAGGAAATGGCCATTCAAAATGTAGAATTTCATGAGCCACTTGAATACAGACATGGACCAAAATCCACTTTAACAGATAGCACTCTTGTAATAATAAATTCAAAAGATACAAGAGAAGAAAAAATACTTGCTGAAGAACTTAAACTCTTAGGTGCAAAGGTTATATTCATAGGTAAAAACGGCGATATAAATATAGATTATGACTCAGGATTTGAAAGTCCTTTAAAAATGATTTTTCCACAGTATCTTGGATATAAAAAAGCTATAATTGAAAATCTCAATCCTGATAAACCGAAAAATTTAAGTAAATCTGTAATTTTGGATTAATCTGTTATATTTAATTGTGAGGTTAGAATATGATTATCGATAATATATTAATCGTTGATCCTATTGACGGTGAATATACTGGTAAAATAATACTATCTGATAATAAAATTAAGAAAATTTTAAAAGAGAAAAAAGAATATGAATATATTCTAATGCCTGGTTTTGTTGACACACATACACATGGCTATAAGGGTATTGATACAATGAATTCATCCATTTCTGATATAAGAAGTTGGGCTGAACTCAACTTTTCTCATGGTATAACAAAATTTTTTCCAACAACCGTATCTGCATCAATAGAAACACTTAAAAGGATAACAAATAAATTTTCACCTGTATTATCTGCAGCTGGTATTCATTTAGAAGGACCTTTTATAAATAAAACAAAAAAAGGCGCTCAAAATGAAAAATTCATTCATTTACCTGAAATAGACATTATTGATAATATAATTAATGAGAAAGTAAAACTAATAACAATGGCACCAGAATCTAAAAATTTCTTTGTTATAGCTGATTATTTAAAAAACAAATCTATTATAATATCTCTTGGACATTCAAACGCTGATTATATTACATTTAAAAAAGCTATATTACATGGAATAAATAGAATAACGCATTTTCCTAATGCTTTAAAAGCTCTTCACCATAGAGAAATTGGAGGAGTCGGTGCTGGGCTGCTTGAGAATTTCAAAATAGAATTAATCGTTGATAATATACATATATCTGAAGAATTTATAAAATTGATTTATAAAATAAAAAATATAGATGATATTATCTTAATAACTGACTCTATTTCAGCTACAAACTTAAAAGATGGCATTTATTCTTTAGGCGAATTAAAAGTTACTGTAAAAAACAAAAGAGCTACTTTAGACAATGGAACTATTGCTGGCAGCACCTTAACCTTTGATGAAGGGGTTAGAAATTTTTATTCTATAACCAATTGTTCTTTAAAAGAATTATCTAAAGTTTCATCCTATAATGCATTACAAAATTTAAATATAAAAAATGAAGGAAGAATAAAAGAAGGATATATCGCAAATTTTGTTATTATGGATAAAAATTTAAATGTTATAAAAACTATATTTAATGGAGATATTGTATATAGAAAAATTTAGACAAATTATTATATACACAAAAAAGCGGAGAAATTATTATTCTCCGCTTTTTGTTTCTTTGGTAAATTTGAATATTAAATATACTATCGTTAAAAAAAAATCCCTATTCTCATTTTAGATTAGACATTTCTTTTTGTGCTTTATTTAATGCTTCTTCTGGGCTTAATAATCCCTTTAATACCATTAAAATATATCTTCTTAAAATCTCAGAAAATTTATTATATTCTATTAGATAAGGTCTATTTACTGCATTTTTTAATTCTAAAATTTTTTTATAATTATACTCTTTTTCTTTTATATACCCATCATACATGCTTTTAAATGGTGGAATTTCATAATTAAATTTTTTAAAAAATTCTTTTTTTGTAAGTATTCTTATAGCATTAATAGACTCTTTAATTTTCTTTGTATTTCTAAGTATTGCGAGGCCTTGATATCCGCTTACAGAAACCGTTTCTTTCTTTTTTAAAATTTCATTAGATACAGGAATTAGCTCCAGTGACCCTTGTTCTACTATTTTAGAATATCTCTCATCTTCCATATATCTTAATTGATATGTCCAATTAGTAGTAAAAGCTGCATCACCATTTAAAAATATATTTAAAACATCATCTTCTTTAAATTCTAAAGACATGGGATTAATTAATTTTTCATCTAACAAATGTTTCATAAAATTAAGAGCCTTTACCGCTTCAACTGTATTTATCTTTAGTTTTCCATTTTTATAATAGTCTCCTCCAAAAGCGCCTAAGATCCATGTAAATTCACATGTTAATGCTTCCTTATTTAACCAGGAATCTACTATTGGATATTCTAAAATTCCCTTTTCTTTAATAATTTTTGCTTGATGTACCATCTCTTCTAAAGTTTTTGGAGGATTATCAAAACCAGCTTTTTTCAATATTTCTTTATTTACAAAAAAATGCTGTGTATTTACAAGATATGGAATAGCCCATATTTTTCCATTATATTTAAACTGATCTAATATATAATCAGGAATATCTTTATAATATTCTTTGCTTATTAAATCATCTAAAGGATACAACATATTATTACTTGCTAATTCAGGTATCCATATCAAGTCAACTAAAACAAGATCATATAATGGTATAGCCGAATTTATTGATATTTTTAAATTTTCATGCATTTCTTCATAAAATTTAAACGTAACCTCTATATTAGTTGCTTCTCGAGATATATAATTTGTTAAATCCTCAGGTTGATATCCCGCCTGATACATATATAAAAAATTTATGCTAAATATTAAAATATATATACTTATGAATAGAATAAAAACAAGGATTCTTTTCATTATATTTCCCCCTGCAGTTTTTCATATTTTTTTAACTTATATTGCAATGTCCTTAAACTAATCCCCAATACTTTAGCTGTTTTTGTTTTATTTCCTTCATATTTTTTTAATGTATTTAAAATTACTTTTTTTTCTATTTCATCAAGTGTCATTGATGAATATTCAAAATCTTCTTTTTTATTGTTATTTATAAAAAATACACTTATATCAGATTTCTTAATTATTTTATTTGTATCAAATATGATAAATATTTTTTCGACAAAATTTCTAATTTCTCTAATATTTCCTGGCCAATTATAATTCATTAATATATCAAAAGCATCTTTTGAAAATTTAATCTCCCTTTTATTATACTTTTTTGAATATCTTTTATTAAAAAATTCTATAAAAATCGGAATATCTTCTTTCCTTTCTCTTATTGGGGGTATATTTATATTTATTACATTCAATCTATAATACAAATCCATTCTAAAATTACCCTTTTTTACTTCTTCTTCAAGATTTCTATTAGTTGCCGATATTACTCTAACATTAACATTGATTTCTTTGGTTCCTCCAACTCTTTCAATTGTTCCATTTTCTAAAACTCTTAAAAGCTTACTTTGAATTTCCAATGGAAGTTCTCCAATTTCATCAAGAAATATTGTTCCCTGATCTGCAAGTTCAAATTTCCCTGGTTTAAATTTTTCAGCACCGGTGAATGCTCCTTTTTCATAACCAAATAATTCAGATTCAACTAAATCTTTAGGTATTGCTGCACAATTTACTATGATAAAGGGTTTATTCTTTCTTTTACTAAATCTTTGAATATATCTCGTAAAAACTTCTTTTCCTACACCTGTTTCTCCAGTTATTAATAAATTAGCATCTGTTTCTATTACCTTATTTACTATTTCTATTAAATTTCTCATTATCTCAGATTGACCTATAACAAAATCCCCTTTTATACTTTCTTGAACAATATATTTTAATTTTGAATTTTCCTTCTCTAATTTAATTTCATCATACGCCTTTTCAATTATAAAGAATAATCTTTTTAAATCTATAGGTTTTTTTATAAAATCAAAAGCTCCTGATTTCATTGAATATACAGCATCTTGAACATCACCAAAACCGGTCATTACAACAACTTTCAAAAAAGGATTAACTTGAATAAATTCTTTAATTAAATCTGTTCCTTTTCCATCTGGCAAAATCATATCCAATAATAAAATATCATAATCATTTAAATCATATTTTTTAGAACTTTTTAAATCATGACATAATCCAACCTCATAGCCTTTTTCTTTTAAAAATCTTTTCAAGATATCAGCACTATTTTTATCATCTTCTATTATCAAAATACTTCTCATAATATCTCCTCACTTTTAAATTCTAAAATGAATTTTGTTCCAGATTTCGAACTTTCAAACTTTATTTCTCCATTTAATTCTTTAACTATAGAATGCACAATAAATAAACCTATTCCATTCCCATATTTTTTAGTTGTAAATGGTTTTTTGAAAACATTATTTTTTAATTCTTCTGGTATTCCTTCACCATTATCTTCAATAATAATCTTTATCTTTTCATCATTTTTATCAATATTCACATTTATTTTTTTCTCACCTTTTTTATTCTCCAAAGCCTCTATAGAATTATTAATAATATTATAAAATAATTGATTAAGTCTTTGTGGATTTGCTTTAACCAAAATATTTTCATGTGATTTCTTAAAATCTATTTCTATTGAATTCTCTAAAAGTTTATATTTCAATAAATTTAAAATTTGAGATATCACATTATTAATATTTATATATTTTTCTTCTGACTCAATAATAGCTTTAGAAGAGAGTTCTCCAACTATAGAATCGATAATCTTTATTTGTTCAATTATTATATCGCTAATATTTTCTATTTTCTTATTTTCTTCAAATTCCATTTTTAAATATTGCAAATTAAGATACATTGAATTCAACGGATTTCTTATTTCATGAGCAGCAATTCTCCCAAATTTTTCTTTTTCTATTAATTTTTCATTTAAAGAATATAAATTATTCATTTCTTTTTCTAACGATATATCCCTTATTAATACTAAAAATGACCCATTATTTAAATATTGCCTTGTTATTTCTATTAATTTTTGTTCTCCTTTCATCTCTAATGAATATATTCTATTATTTGACTCTTTTATTTCCTGATCACCAATTTCTTTCAAAATCTCTTCTCCAAGAGAATTTTTGATTTTAATACTACCATCTATATCAAAAAATATTATCCCTTCATATAAGTTCTCTACTAAATATTTCAATGTATTTTTTTCTTTTTCTAAATTTTTTATATTATTTTCTATTTCTTTCTTCATGTTAATCAAATTTTCTGACAAAATATTTATCGATTCTACTAATTCTTTATATCTATTATTTTTATTCTCTAACTTAATTTTTGTATCAAAATTACCTTTAGCTATTTTAGAAATAGCCCTTATAGATTGTTCTAAAGTTCCAATATCTTTCCCAAAATAAAATAGAGCAAAATATATTAGTAATGGAGATAATATTATCCATATTATTAAAGCAGTATTTAAATTTAATGATATATTTTCAAAGAAAATATCTTTAATTTTATTTTGAATAGCATTTAATTGCGATATATCAAAAGACAAAACTAATATTAAATCTTTAGAAAGATAATAAATTTTTGATGGATATTTATAATTTCCAGAAATAACAAATCTATCTTTTATTTCAAATTCTTTATAAAATGATTGTTTTTGAAATAGTTTATGTTTTTTTCCAATTATTGAGATAATTGATATTGAAGAATAATTTAAAGAATCTAAAAAATATCTATCAATTCTTTTTGATGAGAAAACTGAAACATTATTTTTTGAATATTTTGCAATCATATAAATAGAATTATCATCTTCAAAAAAACCTTCTTCAATATCCTTTATTTTAGCAAAATCACCAATATCAATAGTTTTATCACCATCTACAACGATTCTAACACCATCAATATCTGAAGAATTTAATAATTCATTTATATATATTTTTAAAGTGTTTAACAATCCGTATTTTGCATAATCTATTATTCTTTGATTTTCTAAGATATTTTTAGAAAAATTTTTTAACATTTTTTGCTGATCATAAAAACTATTTATAGTTGTTGGATATATTTTATTAACCATCTCAAAACCAAAATCATCAATGGTTGTCTTTGTATATTCGGAAAGTTCATTAAAAAGATTTTTCGTAATATAAATTTTATTAAAAATCGTAGTAATTATAGGAAAAATAGCAAAAATTAATATGATTAAAACGAATCTTCTTTTTAAAGTCATTATTCCACCACCAATTTTTGCATACTATATGCAAATTTTGCATATCAATTATATAATCAAAAAAATATTTGTGCAATTTTTGCATAAAACTATAAGATATGGTTACTCATATTTAAAATCTGTGATAATTAAAAATCTTTAATTTTCTTAAATTAATATTAAATTTTCTATAAATTGGCACGGTGTTGCTAATATTTATTTTGGATAGAATATCCTTTATAATAATCCAAATATTTCAAGGTGGAGGTGTAGTAGATGAAAAAGTTTTTATTAGGTATTTTAGTTGTTTTGGCTATTACCATTTATGCTGTTGACGTAGGTATTGTTCTTCCAACAAAAGATGAACCAAGGTGGGTTCAAGATGAAACAAGATTTAGAGAAGCTTTAAAAGATACAAACTATTCCGTTGAAGTTTTATTTAGTCAAGGCTCACCAGCAAGAGAAAGACAAAATGTTGAGGCTTTATTGTCAAAAGGTATAAAAGTACTTATTATATGTCCTCAAGATGCTATTGCAGCAGCTGGAACTGTAGAAATGGCAAAAAAATCTGGGGTACAGGTAATTTCATATGATAGATTAATATTACAAACAAAAGCTGTTGATTATTTTGTAACTTTTGATAGTGTTGAAGTTGGTAGAGCGCAGGGAAGATTTTTAGTTGAGCATGCTACTGGTAAAAATAATCCATTATATTTATATGCTGGTGCATTATCTGATAACAACGCATTTTTATTCTTCCAAGGTGCCTGGGAAATTTTACAACCGAAAATTGCTGACGGAACATTTAGAATTATAAATTCTTCTGAAGCTGTTAAATTACAAAATAAAAAAGAATTAACACGTGAAGAAATGGCAAAAATTATTGCTCAGGTAACAACTGATTGGAGTTTTACTGTTGCAAGAAGAAAAGCTGAAGATAATTTAACAAGAGCTAAAAAAACAGATAAAGGTACAGTATTTATATTAGCTCCAAATGATGGTACTGCAAGAGCAATTGCTGATGCATTTAGACAAGATAGAGCTGTAAAAAAATATTATGTAACCGGTCAGGATGCAGAAAAAGCATCAATTCAATATATTATTAACGGAAAGCAATCAATGACTGTATTTAAAGATGTTAGAATTCTTGTTAAAGATGCTATTAACTTAGCTCAATTCCTTTTGAAAGGTGTGGAGTTAATTACTCCTCAATCATACGACAATGGAGCAAAAATGGTTCCTGCAATTCAATCAGAAATTCAAGTTGTTACAAAAGATAATGTAAAAGAGATTTTAATCGATTCTGGTTATTATAAAATGTCTGATTTCAGATGGTAATTTATTAAAAGGGTAGTGATAATCACTACCCTTTTTAAAAAGTGAGAGGTGATTTTTTTGAGTGAATATATCCTTGAAATGAAAAATATTACTAAAGAATTCCCTGGGGTAAAAGCTCTCGATAATGTAAATTTCAAAGTAAAAAAAGGAGAAATACATTGTTTGGTTGGTGAAAATGGTTCTGGAAAATCCACATTAATGAAAATTTTAAGCGGTTTTCATACGCATGGAAGTTATACAGGTCAAATTATTTTTGAAGGAAAAGAAATGAAATTTAAAAATATATACGATAGTGAAAAAGTTGGTATTGTTACTATTTATCAAGAATTAGCATTAATTCCTGAATTAACAATTTATGAAAATATTTTTTTGGGCCATGAAATAAAAAATAACGGAGTAATTGATTGGAACAAAACTATTTCTGAATCAAAAAAAGTGTTAAAAAAGCTTGGATACAACATGGATACTTCGAAGAAAGTAAAAGAATTAGGTGTTGGTTTACAACAAATCGTTGAAATTGGAAAAGCCTTAAGCAAAAATGTTAAACTGCTGATTTTAGACGAACCAACTTCTTCATTAAATGAAACTGATAGTGAAAATCTTTTAAGAATAGTGAAAGAATTAAAAAATCACGGCATAACCTCTATTTTAATATCACACAAACTTAAAGAAGTTTTAGAAGTTGCTGATACAATCACCATATTAAGAGATGGCTTAACTATAACAACAATAGAAAATAAAAATATGACAGAAAATGATATTGTTAAATATATGGTTGGAAGAGAAATAGAAGATATTTATCCGAAAAGGCATCATATGATTGGAGAAAAGTTATTTGAAATCAAAAATTGGAAAGCCTATGACAAAAAAGATGGAAAATATGTTGTAAAATCTGCCAACTTTTATGTAAAAAAAGGAGAGATTGTTGGCATTGCTGGATTAATTGGAGCTGGAAGAACGGAGCTTGCGCATAGCATTTTTGGGAATCCAGATAATTATATAATCGATGGAGAATTATACTTTGAAGGTAAAAAACAAAAATTCAGATCTACATCTGACGCAATAAAAGCTGGTATTGCTTATGTGTCTGAAGACAGAAAAGGTAATGGATTGATTCTTGATTTTGATATAAAAACAAATATAACAATCGCAAATCTGAAAAATATATTAAAAAACATATATGTTGATGAAAATGAAGAAATTATTATCTCTGAAAAATATAGAAAATCTCTTAAAATAAAATCTCATAGCATTGAACAAAAAGTTCTTAACTTAAGCGGCGGAAATCAACAAAAAGTACAATTAGCAAAATGGTTATTTGTATCTCCAAAATTATTGATTTTAGATGAACCAACAAGAGGTATAGATGTTGGTGCTAAACATGAAATATATACAATAATGAATAAACTCGTTGAAGAAGGTATGAGTATAATTATGATATCATCAGAATTACCTGAAGTATTAGGTATGAGTGACAGAATTTATGTCATGGCCGGTGGAAAAATAGTTGGAGAATTAAACAGTCAAGAAGCTACACAAGAAAAAATAATGACTATGGCTGTAGAATATTAGGGAGGAAAGAGCATGCTTGAAGAATTAAAAACATTACTTAAAAAAAATATAAGAGAATATGGAATGTATATTGCTCTTGTAATAATTATGGCAATATTTTCTTTATTAACAGATGGATTATTTTTCTCTTCAAGAAACCTAAGTAATTTATTCAATCAAATGGGGTATATAGCTGTTTTAGCGGTTGGTATGACATTGGTAATAGTTATCAGGCATATAGACCTTTCAGTTGGTTTTGGTTCTGGTTTTTTAGGTGCAATTGCTGCTATTCTGATGATGCAATATAATATCCCGATTTTACCAACAATATTAATTGTAATGCTTATTGGTATATTTTTTGGGTTAATTAATGGATTTTTTATTTCTTATATTGGGATTCCATCATTTGTTATGACGTTAGCAGGAATGATGATTTTTAGAGGAGCTTTGCTTGTTTCAACAGAAAAAACAGGAACTATAATTATATTAAATGATACATTTAATGAAATTGGCAATGGGTTTATTCCTGATATTTTCCATAACGAAAATATTCACATGACCTCTCTACTATTAGGCGCAATTATTATATTTTTTTATATTATATCTGAAATAAAGAAGAGAAATAATAAACTAAAATATAATTTCGAAGTTTTATCTATGAAGGTTTTTATATTAAAATTAATATTAATCTCCTCTGTAATTGGTTATGTGTTCTGGACATTGGCAAATTACAATGGTGTATCTTGGACTTTCTTAATAGTTTTAGTAGTTGCATTTGTTTATCATATTATCACCACAAAAACCCCTTTAGGAAGACATATTTATGCTGTTGGAGGTAATCCTGAAGCTGCTAAATTAAGTGGTATCAGCATAAATAAAATTACATTATTTGTTTTTGGCTCTATGGGATTTTTAACAGCATTATCTGGTATTCTATATACATCAAGATTTCAATCTGCTACTCCAACGGCTGGTACTTTATTTGAACTTGATGCTATTGCAGCTGCTTATGTTGGTGGCGTTTCTGCATCAGGAGGTGTTGGTAAAGTTACAAACTCCATAGTTGGTGCTTTAGTTATGGCCTCGCTTATTAATGGAATGAACTTAATTGGTGTGGGTATCTCTTATCAGTATATTATACGTGGAGCTGTATTAGTAGCCGCTGTTGTATTTGATATAAAAACTAGAAATAAAATTTCATGAAAATTATAAATTTATTGCAAACTCCTGCTTCTTGCAGGAGTTTTATGTTATAATAATATTACCACTTTAAAAATAATCTGTCAAACAATCATAAACTCGAATTTTATCACTACACACCTGTGGTGCGCAAAGGAGTTAATTATATGCTGAGAATAAATAATATAAGACTACCTATTGACCATACAATAGAGGATATAAAAATTGAAATTGCTAAAAAAATTCATATATCTCCAAAAAATATAGGCAAAATAAGAATTGCTAAAAAATCGATAGATGCTCGGAAAAAAAATAAAATGATATACTTTATATATTCTATTGACTTTAGTGTAGAAAATGAAAAAAAACTTTTAAATAGTTCTAAAGATATTATATATACACCAGAAAAAGAATATGAAATACCTGAATCTGGAGATAAACCTATATTAACAAGGCCTATTATAATAGGCACAGGGCCTGCTGGGTTATTCGCCGGGCTTATCTTGGCAGAAGCGGGATTCGAACCTATTATTTTAGAAAGAGGAAAAAAAGTCGATGAAAGGAAAAAAGATGTAGATTATTTCTGGAATACTGGAAAATTAAATC
Source organism: Marinitoga sp. 1197 (assembly GCF_001021165.1). Lineage (NCBI taxonomy): Bacteria > Thermotogati > Thermotogota > Thermotogae > Petrotogales > Petrotogaceae > Marinitoga > Marinitoga sp. 1197. The sequence goes on along the minus strand of NZ_AZAY01000024.1, from coordinate 21,214 downwards.
CAGAAAGCAATGTCCAATTTGGCGAAGGTGGGGCAGGGACATTTTCTGATGGTAAGTTAAATACCCAAATAAAAGATAGATTTCATAGAATACAAAAAATGTTGAAAGAATTTGTTGAGGCTGGAGCACCTGAGGAAATTTTATATACAAACAAACCACATATTGGAACTGATAAATTAGAAATTGCTGTAAAAAATATTAGAAAGAAAATTGAAAAACTCGGGGGAAGTTTTTACTTTAATTCAAAAGTCACCGATTTTATAATAAAAAACGGTAAAATCAAAGGTATAGTTATAAACAATAATGAAAAAATGCTCGCAGATATTGTAATTCTTGCCATAGGACATAGTGCTAGAGATACATTTGAAGTACTATTAAATAGAGGTGTAAAAATATTACCAAAACCTTTTTCCATAGGAGTTAGAATAGAACATTTAAAAGAAACAATTGATAAAAGTCAATACGGGAAATTCTACAATCATCCAAAGTTAAAAGCAGCTGATTATAAATTGTCTTATAGAGCAAAAAATAAAAGAGCAGTATATACTTTCTGCATGTGTCCAGGAGGATATGTGGTTGGTTCTGCTTCTGAAGAATGTATGGTTGTTACAAATGGAATGAGCAAATTTGCTCGAGACAATATAAACTCAAACAGTGCCATACTTATTAGCGTTAGTCCAGCCGACTTCCCCTCTAATCACCCGCTTGCCGGAGTGGACTTTCAAAGAATATATGAGAAAAAAGCATTTGAAATAACAAATTCTTATTATGCACCTGTTCAATTATTTGGCGATTTTATTAAATCAAGAAAATCAACATCATTTGGTAAAGTTTTACCAACATATAAACCTGGAACTATTTTTTATGATTTAAATAAAATCCTACCTTCTTATGTTTCCTCGGCCTTAAAAGAAGGAATCCTGGCAATGGGAAAAAAGTTAAAAGGTTTTTCGTATTATGATTCTTTATTGACAGGTGTAGAAACAAGAAGTTCTTCTCCCATTAGAATAGAGAGAAATAGGCATTATGAAAGCGTTAATACAAAAGGGTTATTTCCTATAGGCGAAGGTGCTGGCTATGCTGGAGGAATTACATCTTCAGCAGTTGATGGTATTAGAATAGCTGAACATATAATAAAAACTTATAAAAAAGGATGGTGAAATTATCAAAAGTGTTTTTATCTTTATGGATTATCAGAATCAACCTGTTGATCCAGAATTAATAATAGAAAAAATAAAAGAATTGGGAAAAATAGTTGGAGGAAAGGCCTATGCACACTGGTCAAAATATCCTGCAACGATGTTTTCGTTTTCAAGGCATGGTATCGAATTAATCGAGATGCCAGAAGATGGCTTTGAAAACAAAAAAGGAAATGACATAAAGTTAGCTATAGATGCTATAGAAACTATGTTTTCATTACCGCATATAAATGTATTTGTTTTAGTTACAGGTGATGCAGACTTTGTTCCGTTAGTGAAAAAATTAAGAATATACGGAAAAGAAGTTATTGTGGTTAGCAGAAGCAAAAATACTTCTAAAGAAATGGAACTCTCAGCGGATATCTTTATTCCATATGAAGATATTGTTAAGTCAGAAAAAATCGAAGACAAAGATACAATTGAAGATGTTGTTGATGAAATAATCAGAATAATAGAAGAACATCAATATAACGATGTAAATGAAAACATTATAAAAAGAATTATTGCTGGTATGAAAATTGATTATAGAGATTTCAAATTTTTATCTTATAATGATTTTATCAGTTATTTAATCAAAGAAATTAGAAAGGAATTTTATTCAAAAAACGGAGAATATAGCGAATATGAAGAAAATTATATGCGATATGTCGAAAGATTATTGGCAACAAGTGTTATACCATTAAAATTAGAACAACTCATTGAAAAAGCACAGGAAAAAAACCCATGGATAACAAAAAATTCCAAATATTCATTAAAAGAACTGATAAAAAAAATGATAGAAGAAAAAAGGTTATGGAAAAATTCCAAAGGGTATATACTCGTGCCTATACCAAGGAGATGGGAAATAAAGCATGAAAAAATTCTACCTTATCCTGAATTCAGGGATAAATTTATAGAATATGTATATAATCTATTCAAGGAAAAGAAAGCAAATTCTATAATAGAAGCCATACATTCTGCAAAAAAAGAGCTAAATTTAACCAATAAGGTGGTTGGTTCTTTTGGAATTGCATTGAAATTTTCCGGTAAATTTATAGGGAAGGATGGAAGTGACTATGTAAGTATGAAAACACCTGTTTATTTAAATGCTGATTTTGAAGAATTTAGAATTGCAGTAGAAGCATTTTATTTAAAAAGCATTTTAAAAGATGAAGATATACACGAAAAAAACTTACCTATAGCTTCAAACTATATATATAATACAGAAAATCAAAAAAAACTTAATGAAATAATAGAATATTTAATGAATTTACAGGAGGTATTTTATGTCAAACCTTATTATAAGTATTATAAAAACTTAAATAGCTAGGTGATTTTATGAAAAAATTTATTTTAATATTCTTTTTAATTTCTATTTTTAATTTTTTATATTCAGAAAAATTAATCGTTGGCGTATATGAAAATCCCCCTCTTGTTTTCAAAGAAAACAATGAATATAAGGGTTTAGCTGTTGATTTACTAAAAAGCATTGCCGAAAAAGAAAATTGGGAATTGATATTTCAATATAATTCTTTTAAAAATTTATTGAACGAAATAAATAACAATAAAATAGATATATTGATTGCATTAGGAAAAACAAAAGAGAGAGAAAATTTTATCGTTTATCCTTCAGAATCCTTTTTTACAAATTGGGGAACCATTTATACCAATAATAATTCTATTGATTCTATTTTAGACTTGAAAAATAAAAAAGTAGCTGTTTTGAAAAATGACATATACTATATTCACGAAAATGGTATTAAAAATTTATCAAAAAAAATGAATTTGAATTTTGATTTTTACGAATTTGATTCCTATGATGAAGTATTGAAAGCCGTAAAAAACAAATCATGTGATGCTGGTATTGTTAATAGATTGTATAATGGTAATACATATAATTTATACAAAACTCCTATAGTTTTTTTACCAATTGAAATATATTTTGGATTTTCAAAAAATGTCTCTAAAAATATTATAAATAATGTTGATTATTATCTTGATAAATGGAAATTAGATGAAAATTCCATATATTATTCATTACTGGACAAATATATTTTTAAAAAAAGAAATACAAACTTTGAAAAAATAATAAAATTAGTAATTGCTATAATTATCATCCTTTTATCTATATCCATTACTTTTTATATATTATTGAAAAATGCAACCAAAAAATTAAAAAGAAAAAATGATGAATTGGAAGCATATAACAATGAAATTATTGCAATGAATGAAGAATTAGAAGAAAGTTACTCTAATATGGAAACATTGAATTTTAAATTATTACAACTAACAAAAATGATTTCAAAACTAAAAATAACAAATTCATTTGATGATTTTTACGAAGAATTACTTAGAACCGCTATATATTTAATTCCAGAAGCAGATTATGGTAGTATAATTTTTATTGATTCTAATAATAGATGGAAGTTTTTAAGTGCATATGGTCATAATTTTGAACTATTGAAAAAAATCACATTTGCTGCTGGTCATATCCCAGAAACAGAAAATATAAGAATTATTGATAATATTGTTGAAAATGAACGACTTGAAATGGACAAAGAATCTTATAACATACTGTTAAAAGCTTCAAAACCCATAAAGCAAAGTTTGATTTACGAAATAAGTATAAAGAATAATGAATGGATTAATTTCTGTCTTGACATCGATAAAAATAGTGAAAAAGTTTTTTCTGAAGAATCTGTTGAAATTATGGAAATTTTTGCCAATCTAGCACGCGCTTTCTGGATTCAAAAATTATCTTATGAGCATATTAAAGAAGTATATCTTAATCTTGCAAATAAATTGGCATATATTGCTGAAGAATATGATGAAGTCACAGGAGAACATATACATAGATTGGCAAAATATTCTCGATTTATAGCTGAAAAATTAAATTTGGACAAAAAATCAATTGAAAACATATACCTTTATGCTCCTTTACACGATATTGGAAAAATTCTCATAGATAAATCAATTTTATTAAAAAATGGAAATTTAACAGACGAAGAATGGCAGGAAATGAAAAAACATACAATATATGGTGCTAAAATTTTAGATGAACCTTATTTTAAAATTGCCAGAAATATTGCTTTATACCATCATGAAAAATATGATGGTAGCGGATATCCTTACGGATTAAAAGGGGATGAAATCCCAATAGAAGCTCAAATTGTAGCCCTTGCCGATATTTACGATGCTTTAAGGAGCAAAAGACCTTATAAAAATGAGTTTTCACATGAAGTAACAACAGAAATCATACTAAAAGGTGATAACAGAACAAAACCCGATGATTTTAATCCCAAAATACTAGAAATATTTAAAAAATACCATATTGAATTTAAAAAAATGTACGATGAAAATATGAAAAATAATTGGTCTTTCTAATTTTAAATAGAGATATTGATTTTTATTAAAAAAAGATGTATAATATTAATACAATTTAATATTTCTTAATATTTCTTATTTTAGCATTTAATAATTTATAGTATTATTTTCTTAATCTCATTCCAAGGGGGGAAAAGTATGAAAAAGTTACTCGTTTTATTGGTAGTTGTTTTAAGTATTTCTATGTTTGCACAGGTAACTATAGAATTCTGGCATGCTATGAGTGGATGGAGAATTGAACTCTTAAAAAGTATGGCTGAAGATTTTATGAAAACTCATCCAGATATAAAGGTTAACGTCCAGTATACGGGCTCTTACAGAGACACATTCAACAAAACAATCGCTGGTGTTAAAGCAGGAAATGCTCCACATATTGTACAAATATATGATATTGGAACACAAGCAATGATTGATGGTGGAATTGCTGTTCCTATTGGAGATTTAATTGATGAAGACCCAACTATCGATAAAGGTGCTTTTTTAGAACAGGTTACAAATTATTATACAGTTGATGGAAAAATGTATTCCATGCCTTTCAACTCATCAACAGCTATATTATTCTACAACAAAACTATGTTCAAAGAAGTTGGATTAGACCCAGAAAAACCTCCAAGAACTTATGATGAATTAATCGAATATGCAAGAAAATTACAAAAGAAAGATGCAAATGGTAATGTTGTTAGATATGGATTAACATGGCCAACACATTCATGGTTCTTTGAACAAATGATGGCTGTACAAAACGCACCATTAGTAAATAACGGCAATGGAAGAGCTGGCGTAAGACCAACTGAAGCTGTATTTAATGGAAAAGCTGGTCAAAATATCTTTAATTTATTCAAAAAAATGACCGATGAAGGTTTATTATTAAATACAAAAAGAGAAGATTGGTCTGGTGCAAGACAGATATTCATCTCACAAAAAGCTGGTATGGTATTATATTCAACATCAGATGTTAAATTCTTTGTTGAAACTGCAAAAGAAAATGGTTTTGAAGTTGGAACTGCATTCTTACCAAAACCAGATTTAAGTGTTCAGGGTGGAACTGTTATTGGTGGCGGATCCTTATGGATTCTTAAAAATCATCCAAAAGAAGAAATTGATGCAGCATGGGAATTTGTAAAATGGATGACAGAACCAGCACAACAGATTAGATGGCACCTTGAAACAGGATATTTCCCTGTAAGAAAAGATGCTATAGAACAATTATTAGCAGAAGGATTCTATTCACAGCATCCAAATTATTTAACAGCTATAATGGAATTATTATTATCAAAACAAACAGTTAATACAAATGGTGCAGTTATGGGTGTATTCCCTGAAACAAGAGAAATAATAGAAAAAGAATATGAAAATGTTATAAACGGAAGAAAGACTGTTGAAAGAGCTCTTAACGATGCCGCCAAAACAGTTACAAATGCTTTAAAGAGATATAATAGAGTATTTAAATAATAATTCAAATATATGGGCGGAGAAATCCGCCCTTTTTTAAAGGAGGAATTACATATGTCCTGGAAAAGCAAACTCACCCCTTACATTTTACTTATTCCTACTTTTCTTGTAATAATTATATTTATTTACTGGCCTGCAGCATATTCTTTTAAATTAAGTTTTTATCAGGAATCTTTTTTTGGAAATAAAAGTATTTTTGTTGGGTTAGATAATTTCATTGATTTATTTAGTGATCCTGAATATTATCAGGCTGTTTTTACATCTTTTATTTATTCATTTTCAACGGTTTTTTTAACTATTTTTATTGCCTTTTTGATTTCTCAATTACTCGTTCAAAATATTCCAGGCACGAGATTGTTTAGACTATTTATATTTACACCATATGCAATATCTCCAGCAATAGCAGGTACGTTATGGTCTTTTTTGTTAACACCAACTGTAGGATATTTGAATTATTTATTCATGGAACTTTTTGGAATAAATACCGACTGGCTTACAACAACTCCATACGCATTTATAGCTGTTATGTTGGCTACTATATGGAAAATGCTTCCTTTTGATTTAATTTTTTATATAGCTGGACTACAATCGATTCCAGACTCATTGCTGGAATCTTCAATGATAGATGGGGCTAATCTATGGCAAAGAATGTGGAAAATAAAATTTCCATTATTATCTCCTATTACATTTTATTTATTCATAATGAATTTCACAACAACAATGTTTGTTTCATTTGGTATAATCGATATTATGACAAAAGGTGGTCCTTTCGGCACAACAACAACTATGATCTATAAGTTATATCTGGATGCTTTTGCATTTCAAAATAATGGATTAGCTGCTGCTCAATCTATTGTAATGTTTGCAGTAATGGGGGTTATAACCTTCATTTATTTCCACAATGTTGAAAAATCCGTTCATTATCAGTGAGGTGAGATTATGGCTTCAAGCATTTCAAGAAAGAAAAAAATGAATTTGATATTATCTGAAATTATTTTAATAATTATATCTTTGATAGTAATGGCTCCTGTTTTATTAGCATTGAGCATGAGTTTTATGAAACCAGCTGAGGTATATACCTTCCCACCAAAACTTTTTCCCAGCTCATTTCACTGGCAAAATTATGTGGAGGCACTTCAATTGGTAGATTTAGGAAGAATGCTTTTAAATTCTTCAATAGTTGCATTTTTTATAACTTTTGGAAAATTAGTAACAGGAACACTTGCAGGATATGCATTTGCTAACTTTCAATTTAAAGGGAAAAACCTCTCTTTCATGATATTATTTATAACTTTATTTTTACCGGCAGAAACTGTTATGATTTTACCTCTATTCCTTATTATGAAACAATTTGGGTGGATAAATACCTATTTAGCTTTAATTATCCCTTTCACTGCCAGTGCAACAAATGCATTTTTGATGAGACAACATTTTTTAACTATTCCTAAAGAATTAAGCGATGCTGCAAAAATTGATGGTGCAACTTCAATGCAATATTTCTGGAAAATACTTTTGCCTTTATCAAAATCAATGTTAGGTGGCGCCGCTTTGATTAATTTCGTTTATGCATGGAATTTATATTTGTGGCCTTTGGTCGTCACTATGGAAGATAAAATGAAAACAATTCAAATTGGAGTTAAGATGCTAATTGATGCAGAAGCTTCTAATAATTGGGGAACAATAATGGCTGGAACCATGATCGCTCTTGTTCCAACTTTAATAATATTCTTTGCAATCCAGAACCTATTCGTTAAAAGCCTTGTTAGTTCAGGTCTTAAAGGGTAATAAAAGAAAAGTACAGAAAATTTTTCTGATAAATTTATACAACAAAATCCCCATTTATGGGGATTTTTTGTATTATATTTTTAGGGTGTCCAATTAGTAAAGTAAGCGAAAACTCGAAAATTGCCTGAAAAAATAGCATATGAAGCCGGACATGGATGTGAGTCTGATACGACCGGCGAAAATATGCTATTTTTGAAGATTAGCAATTAAGGTTTGAGCGGCTTTACTTTTTGGACAACCTATTATATTTTTCAATTATATAATCCTTAATATTTTTTTATTAAAATATTATGTCAATTCCAGCTCTTATAAATGGAGAATTAATAGGTTTATAGTTGCCTTCAATTGTAGTTTCAAATCTATATCCACCATTTAATGTAAATCCAAAATTATCTGTTAATAATATATTTACTCCTATATTTGGACTTATGCCAAGGGCTATATTTGTAGCATATTCTGTTTCATATTCCATTGAAGAACTCATATATAAATCAACACCAATTATTGGCATAAATTTATTAAATTGTTTCATATAATTTAATGAGATACCAGTTGAAAATACAGGATTATCTTTACCAAATATAAAATCTAAATAAAATCCAAATCCAAATCCTTTATAGTTATCTCCAAGAAAATCCATTCTAAATAAGTAATTATCGTTTAATACATACCCACCGCTTAAAATAAAATGTCCTCTTATTGGTGATAAATCTGGATTTTCTATAACTTTAATATTATTATTCAAATCAAATTTTGGTTTTACAAGAATTTCCAGAATAGATGTGTTATTTGAAACGTCTCTAACTATTAGCTTTCCATCCTTTTTTCTATATATATCATCTTTTACTTTAAATATTTTAGAAAAGGAAAACATCATACCTTTATATATTCCTACATTTTTTCCAGCATCTATTAAAACCATATTATTCTCTACATTTATAATATTTGCATTAATCAAAAATAATTTATTCATTCTATAAACAAGGGTATTAACCAAATATTCTATAGCCTGATTTTTGGCAAGATCTCTTGCTTCATATTCGCTTACAAACTTAGTTACATTATATGAACCATATGCATTTATACTTCTTACTTCTAAAATCTGGCTTGTCTCTACATCTATTAATCTATATGCTCCTTCAATTTCAAATTCATACCATACATTACCATCATCATCTTCTTTTCTACGTGATGACGCATCTATTACTTCTACATACACAATATAATCAGCCGCCAATTGATTCATTTTAAAGTCTTTTTTATTGGCTATTCCACTTAATATTCTTTCCACTTCGTTTAATACATTTAAATCTCTTTCAATTAATCGATATTTCCCCATATCAAGTAATCTTTCTTTTAGTTTGTGTTCAACTTTCGTACTCAATGTTGAATATCCTTTTGAGTATATTAACAGTGTTTTTCTACTATCTTCTGCAAAAATAGATATTGCAAATACCAATACAATTAAAATAAAAGGTATTTTTCGCATAACCTCACCCCCAAAAATTCGTTTATTTTATTATACCATGATATTGCTAAAATTGTTACATTCCACAACCTTTTATTCATACAGGATAAACGAATTAACGTTAAATTAAAGCTAATGGAATATTTTCCTAATATTATTTATAGCAAAAATTTTGTATAATTATAACAAAATAAAAAAAATAAATAGAGAGGGGAGAATATTTTGAAAAAGAATTGGAGGGTCTATTGGGACTCAAGTAGTCCTTTATTTACAGAAAATTTGAAGTTAGCCAGAAAACTGGCTGCTGAAACCGGTTTATCAGAATTCTTAATAAAATTACTTATTTCCAGAGAAATAAAAACTAAAGAGGATATAGAAGAATTTCTATATCCAGATGAATCATCTATAATTGATCCATTTCTATTAAAAGATATGGATAAGACTGTTGATTTGCTTATTGACATAAAAGAAAAAAAAGAAAAACTTGTTGTCTATGGTGATTATGATGCTGACGGTGTAACAGCTGCTGCAGTTTTGTATCAGGGATTTAAAGCTCTTGGTTGGGATATTGAAGCTTATATTCCAAATAGAATAGATGAAGGGTATAGTTTAAACATAGAGGCAATAGATGAACTTTATGAGAAAGGGTATAAAAATATAATTACTGTGGATTGTGGCACAACATCATTAAATGAAGTTTCACACGCAAAGGAAAAAGGAATGAAAATAATAATAACGGATCATCATGAAACACAAAATATTTTACCTGATGCTGATGCGGTTGTCAATCCTAAGAGAAAGGATGATGAATATCCATTTAAAGGATTATCAGGTGTTGGAGTGGCTTTTAAGGTATTATTCGCAATTCATAAAACTCTAAATAAAGACGATTTCGATCCTTTTTCGTTAATTGACCTGGTAGCGCTTGGAACAATTGCTGATATTGTCCCGCTAAGGTCCGAAAATAGATTTTTTGTAAAAAAAGGCCTGGATAAATTAAGAAACAATCCTAATCCTGCATTAAAATATTTAATGAAAGAAATCGGGGTTGTTCCCGAAGACGTAAAATCATATGTAGTTGCGTATAAAATTGCTCCAAAAATAAACGCAGCTGGAAGAATGTCCGATGCCATGAAGGCTTTTGAGCTTTTAATGACTGAAGAAAATAAAAATTTAGAAAAAAAGGTTAAACAATTACTCGATTTAAATTCAGAACGACAAAAACATGAACGTAGAATATATAAATCCGCATTAAGTTTAATGGATATTAATCCCGATTATCATGATAAAAAAGTTATTGTATTAAGTGGTAAAGATTGGCATCTGGGTGTTTTAGGCATAGTTGCTTCAAAACTTTCTAATAAATTTAACAAACCAGTTTTACTTGTTTCAACCACTTCTAATGATAACACCGGAAAAGGTTCTGCAAGAAGTCCTCAGGGAATTAGTCTGATAGAATTGATGAAAAATCTTACTCAAAAAAATAAAGATTTTTTTAAAGAATATGGCGGGCATGAATTGGCCGCAGGTTTTACTATTGATTCTGAAAAAATCGAATATTTAAGAGATGAAATAAATAAAATTTATGCAAATATATATGGTAATAAAGAGCCTGAATCTGAAATAGATATTGATATGGAAATTGAAAATTTATGGAGCACCTTTTTTGATGATATCACAGCATTAGAACCTTATGGATATAAAAATCCAGAACCAACATTTTTAATACGAAATGTTTCACTGGAAAGGGTAAAAATATTTGGTGCTGAAGAGGAAAATCTTGCAGCTGTTGCAAGAACAGAAAAAGGAATGGTATTTGAAATTGTTGGATATGGCATATTAAACAACAAAAAAGAAACATTGTCTGGTAATATAAAATGTAATATCGTTGGCAATTTTAGAATAGAAAGAACCTTTTATAATAATCAAAAGATTTTAAAATTTTATGTAAAGGATATAGAATTTATAGGTGATTCATTAACAGAAAAAGGGAATTCTGGTAATTTATTAATTTCATTACATGCAAAAGACAATGTCCATCATCTTGCTAATTATAAATATAAAATATTGCTCGATATGATAAATCAAGCAAGGAATGCTATCTTTGCCCCTATAAAAATTAAAAATACACTATTAATCGAAAAAATTAAGAATACGATATCAAGTGGTGATAAATTAATAATTATAGGTTCATCTCATTTATTACTTGATTACACTTATAAGATAATCACTCAATATATATCTTCTGAAAATATTTACTATAATAAAAAATCAAAGATTGAAAATTCTATATTGAAAAGCAAAAAAGTAATTTTGATCACTGTTCCGGCATATATTCAAAATATTCAGCGGTTAAATGATTTTTCCAGAAAATTATTAATAGATGAACCAATATATTCATTTTCTCATCCAATAATAGCTAATATTCCCGAATACATACAATTCAGAAAAATTATAAGAACGCGATTTTACGATATCAATATATTAGGAACATTTTATGATGAAAGTATAAAAGAATTTTTTAAATTAAGTGGTTACAGAGTAGCAAACGTAAATACCAATGTCCCATCTTTTGAGGTAGTAAAGGAAATAAATTCAAATAAATTTGAACTGATAAAGGATTATTTATATAACTCAAAAAACTTAAATATTATAGTCAATAATGTAAAACCCTATATAAATTTAAAATCATATATATCAACCACTTATGAATATTCAGAGGATTATATTATATATTATTCACACACACACACATTTTTTGAAAAAATAAATATCAGAGAATTAAATAAAAAAGGACCTTCAAGAATATTAATTTCAGAATTTGCCAATGATGGATTGGCCCTTGAGCAAAAAGACAGAAATTCGATAATTATGTTATATGATGTTCCAAAAACGCGTATAGAACTACTTGATCTAATTTCATCATGGCCTCATAATAAAAAAGATAATATTATATTTGTTATGGCATATAATACAGACTTTTCTACAAAATTTATGTATGATTATTCAAGAACATATCCTTCTACGGAAATTATGAAAAAGGTTTATGAAATAATAAAAGAAAATGATAGTATAAATATAAACACTATTTCAAAACAATATTTTAATGATGATATTGAACTGGTAAAAAACATCATAGATGAATTAATTAATTCCGGTATAGTAATAAATACATCAAATGGACTTAAAACTATGGAAAATTTCAGACTTGATTTAATACATAAAAATGTCAAATCGAAAGAAAGTATTTTAGATAAGTGGATTCTTAAAAACTCAATTAGATTTTTTTTAAATTTCAAATCAAGAAGCCTAATTTCATTATTAAACAATCAAATTGCGGAGGTAAAATAATATGAAAAAGACCACAAAAGATTTAAATATGTATATAAAAGTAGAACAAAAATATCTTGTAAAGGTTTTAGACAAATTGAGAAAAAATAAGATTTTTTCTAAATTCTTCCCTCTGGGGGGATTCCCTATTATTGCAATATCGAATGAAGATGAGGAAATAGTTGAACAGATTCTAAAAAATATGGATATTAAATACGAGATAAAGAAAACAAAAACAGATATTATTGAGGAGATGTTAAAGTTTTGAAGTATATTGGACTTGACTATGGATTAAGCAAAACAGGTATAGCCACAGGAGACGCAGTTTTAAAGATTGCAACAATAAAAGGAACATTTGAAACAAAATTTTTATTTAAGGAATTAAATAAAATTTATAAGGATAAGGATATATTTGTAGTTGGACTTCCAATATCCATGTCTGGAAGATATTCAAAACAAACATTCGAAACGATAGACTTTTGTTTAAAATTAAAGAATAATTTTAATACAGATGTTATATTAATGGATGAACGTTTAACCACACAACAAAGTTATTCATTAACAAAGAATTTTTTAAACTCTAAGAAAGCTAAAAAAGCCAAAGATCAAAACAGTGCCCTATTTATATTACAAATGTTTCTTGATAACCCAAATATTGGCATAAATTTAAATATTAAAAATCCTTATAAAATTGAAGAGTTAGATTCAACAAATATCCTAATTAATGATGTTATTATTAAAAATAGCAATATATATAACAATTCTGATATTCTCGCAAAAGATCCATATGTTTTTTGGTGGTATTATAAAAGAAATAAAACTTCAACTACTTTGTTCGAAGATTTAAAAAATGAATACGATGTTATTTTTACTGAATTTGACATACAAATAAAGTATAAAAAAATTATTTTTTTAAGGTGATTTTATGCCCAAATCTTTCTGGTTTTTAGTTGCTTATTTAATATTTTTCCTGATATTGTTAAAATTATTTCCGACAATAGTCGGAAGTCTTGTCGTAGCTTTGTTTTTTACAATATTAATAGATGTAATAGCATCATATCTTGAAAAATTAAAAATTTCAAGAAAAGTTACAGTTCCAATGGCTTCACTCATTTTTTACGGTGCCATAGTGTATTCTTTTTATAGTTTAATTCCAATAACCGTTGAAGAAGGAAAAAAGGCTTTTGATGTTATAAAAGATATAGACTTTAATAATATACCAGGAACAACAGGTGACGTAATAAACACATTACTTGATACTACAGGAACATATTTAAAAAATATAATCATACAATTTGCCAGTTACCTCGCTTCAAATATCTCCAATTTTATAACAGTTGGATTGCTTTTAATTGTAGCTTCAGCATACATGGCCATTGCCAATAAACGTTTATGGAAAATTATAGATAAGTTTTTCCCAAATTCCGATATAAAAAAAACAAAGAGATTTTTAATTATTACCATTAGAGATTTAAAAAAATTTGTTTCCGGACAAATTATCACTGCGCTTTTTGTTGGTGTTATAACATGGTTTACATCATTAATATTTGGATTTCCATACCCTTTATTTCTGGGATTATTAGCAGGAATCACAGATTTTATCCCTTATCTCGGAATATTCATTACTGCAATTCCTATTTTACTCCTTGGTTTTACGAACTTTGGATTAATGGGTATTGTAAAAGGGATTATAATTATTACCCTGGCCAATCAACTAGAAATGTGGATATTATCCCCAAGGATATCTGGAGGAAAGGTCAATTTAAACTGGTTTCTCATTTTAGTTTCATTATTAATTTTTGGGCAAATGTATGGTGTAGTTGGTGTATTAATTACAATACCTTTGCTTATAGTATTCAGGAACATCTGGAAAATTTATATAATAAATTATTTGAAAAAAATATAAAAAAAGCAGCCTTTTTGGCTGCCAAGGGTTAAACAGGGGGAATTAAAAAGTTGTTTTTGGTTGATATTCGTTTATATTTCTATTTAATCGTTATTATTTTGTTTTTTCGATATTATACAACATTTTTTTTAATTTGTCAAGTGAAGGGAGTTTTTTATGAAAACAAGTGATTGGCTAAAAAAATATAACATATACCTCAAAAAAAGCCTCGGACAAAATTTCTTATCAACACAGGAATACGCTAAAAAAATTGTAGAAAAAGCAGAAATAAAAAAAGGCGATACTGTTATAGAAATAGGAGCTGGGGCCGGTACATTAACAGAAGAACTTGTTAATAGCGGTGCAACCATACTAGCTTTTGAAATTGATGAACGTTTAAAACCACTATTAGAAGAGCGATTTAAAAGTTTTAATAATATAAAAATAGAATTCATGGATTTCTTAAAAGCAGATTTATCGAAAGTATCTTCTCCAAAATATGTTGCAAATATTCCATATTATATTACTTCTCCAATCCTGGAAAAAATCTTTTTAGAAACACCGAATTTCCAGATAGCCTTATTAATGGTTCAAAAAGAATATGCTGATAGAATGATTGCAAAATCTGGGAAAAATTATAGTCCTCTAAGTATATTTGTACAATTCTTTTGCACTGTTGAAAAAATATTAACAGTTCCTCCACATGCTTTTATACCAAATCCAAAAGTTGATTCTGTGGTCATCAAACTAACTCCTAAAAAGAACAGACCTGATATTGATAAAAACAAATTCTTTAAATTCATACATATAGCTTTTTCACAGAGGAGAAAAACTATAAAAAATAATTTAAAAAAAATTTTTGATACTAATACTGAAATAGTATTAAAAAAATGCAATGTTGATCCAAAAACAAGACCAGAAAATATATCTATAGAAAAATTCGTAGAAATCTTTCATTATATTGAACATTATTAAAAATGTATTTGTCAAGTGAACGATACTCCTTATCCAAAAGGAAAAATCCGTGATTTTGCCATTAAATATGGTCTTGGTCAAAAACGTATTGCTCTTGGTTATTACTCTTTTGAATATAATGAAAGAATTTTGATTGATGAGATTATTGATAAATCCTTATTACAAAATCCCCATGAATGGGGATTTTGTTAATTTGAGATTGTATGCAGTTATATCTTTTCTATTATATAATCATCAATATTCCTTTTTTCTGAATCTATATTTATCCCTATTATATATATTTCTTTTCCTTTGTATTTTTCATAATATTTCTTTTCTTTTATCTGGTTTATTGCATCAATTGCGCTTTTATCCACTTTTATTTCAAAAAGATATATCCTTTCATCAAAATCTATTACAAGGTCACTTCGTCCTAAGTTTGTTAATTCTTCTGCTTTTACATCTATTCCTGCTGATGCTATTATTGTAAATATTAATGAGTGATAATACTTTTCTTCTTTTTTGTGTAAGTTATACGGTATTGCACTTATTATTTTCTTTATTTCTTCTATTAATCCTTTTATGTCATTGTTTTTTAATTTTTTCCATACTGTTTTGTTTATTTCTTTTATTTCTTTTATTTCCACTTTATAATTCGATTCTAATATTAATCTTGAAAAGCTATCTTTTACTTCGAGATTTGGATAGTCTAATATATATTCTTCTTCAAACCCATACATTTCTTTTCCTTTAAATGTTAGATATCCAGCCTGTGTGAAGAATATATTTGCATTCGCATCTTCTATTTCTCTTGTTGTAAAATCATCGCTACTTACTGTGTTTTTTACTAAATCTTCATAGGTTATTTTTTTGTCTTCTATATATTTTGATAGAAATGATGGTGATCCACTTTCAAACCAGTAATTTTGAAATTTCTTTTTTTGAAAGAATTTTAATATTGAAAATGGATTATATACATAATGTTCTCCATCAAAGGAAAATCCATTATAGTATTTTTTCATTTCTTTTAATAATTCTTCTGTTGTTATATTAAACTTTTTTGCTGTTTGTTCTATATATTCTTTAAAATAATATTCTAATTCATTTTGGGTATATCCAAACATTTGCGAATAATCTGTATCAAGGGATATATCATTTAAATTATTAAGTGCAGAAAATACTCCTGTTTTTGTGAATTTTGTAATGCCCGTTATGAATACAAATTTTATGTATTCATCTTTTGTTTTTACTTTTTTATAGAATTCTCTTAAAAATGCTCTAAATTCTTCTGCTTTTTCTTTATTGTTTATATGTTCTAATATTGGTGATTCATATTCGTCTATGAGTATTACTGTTTTTTCTTTATATTTTTTACTTAATTCTGTTATTAAATATCCAAATTTTGTTGGTAAATTATTTTTTATTGGTGAAATATCATATTCTCTATATAATTCTTCAATTCTTTCATTAAGTGAATCTATAAATTCATCATATGTTGTTAATGTATTATCTGACATATCGAGTTTTATTACAGGATATTCTTTAAATTCCCATTTGTCATATATATATGTATCTTTAAATAATTCTTTTTCTCCTTTAAATAGATAATATAATGTTGATACTGTTAAACTTTTTCCAAATCTTCTTGGTCTTGAGAGGAAGGTAGGTATTCCAGAATTTGCTAATTCTAATATATATTTTGTTTTATCTATATATATATAATTTTCTATTATTAGTTTTTTATAATCTTGTACTCCTATTGGTAATTTTTTCATTTTCATCATCTCCACATTTGTTTTTTCTTAGTATTATTATAGCATATAATGTATTCTACGAAAAATTGTTTTTATATATTTTCACGAGAATATGGGATTATATAAAGCCATGTTACTAATATACCTGTCGTATTCACCCCTTACAAGATTTGGACAAAAAATAAGAAAGTGATATCATAAAATTGAAAAAAGAAAGGGGTGTTTTTCGATGAGAAAACGAAAACTCTAACATATTTTGCTTCGCAAAATAGAAATAGGTAAAAATTTTAATTATATAAAAGCTTTTTTATCTTCGATAAAAATGGGTTAAAAAATATAAAGATTCTAATTATGATGATAATGTGTTTTCAAAAAAAGGTCGTCCTAGTTCTATGATTTCGGATATTTCTAAATCATACTGCGCAAGCTAAATGATTTTTTATTTTATAAATTTTTTTATATATTATATATATTTATTTTTCTTAGTTGTTTTTGCGAAGCAAAGGGTTCGGATTTGTTGGTATTCTAAGTATTATCGATTTTAACATGCTCATTATCATTCGCAAATATTTGGATTTTTAATTAGTATTTTATTCTTTAATAAATAAAATTAAAAATTTTATTTATTAACAGGCTATTAAATTTAGAAATGCTATCCCTCAAAATTTAATTATTAGAACTGATAATGGGCCTCAATTTAAAGCTAACATTACCATAACTTTTTGGCAAAGCCAAAAATTATTCTGTTTTTATTTTAATAATTATTTTTCATTAAACAGCTTTTCGAAGAAAAGTTGCAAAAGGTCTTTAAAGTATCTTACTCCTGATTTCGTTTTTTATCTTTTTAATAATAATTTTTTTGACGAAGTCAAAAATGACTTTTGTTTTTTATTTTCTTTTTTTACCTTTTTTTATTTTATATGGTTATTTCTGTGAAAGAATGAGTTTTTCTTATTTTTATTCAGCAGATGACATATCTTCCTGAAAATATTTTTGAATATCTCTTTTTAATCTTATTTTATAATTTTCTATTTCATTCAATAAATTATTTATTTTTTCTATATTAATAATTTCACCTTTTTTTGCTTTTTCTATATAAAATTCGATTTTCATATAATTATCTACTATATCTTTTATAATTTTATTTTCTGATAATGAAATTTCTTCACCGCCTGCAATACTGAAAATTGAAATTACCTGAAAAATTAACACAACAGATATTATTGATAATATAATAGCTAAATTTATTTTTATTATTTTATTTATTAAATTCATCTAATCACCCCTTTATTTAATAAAAGCCTGATCATAAACATGTAATGTTTTCGTTATAATAGTTACACCTATGGGGTGTATTACTAAATAAAATCTAAAAACAACTTCTCCAGAAGCCCAGGCATAATCATAACCTATTCCACCATAATTTTTATTCATTGATACAATCTCCCATCCTGGTCTATATGTATAAGATTCCAAATTAACATTTATACTTGTAACTTTTTTATTATTATAAAAGTACTTTCCAATTAACACTACTTTTAATACAGTTTGGTTCCATCTGTTTTTATATTCCGAAGTATTAAAAAGATAATTAAAATGCGTACGATTAGTTATGTTTAATGTATTCGAAATCTTATTATCTAAAAAATTTTTCTTACTATGTACTAATTTTAATGAATATATTTCATTAATAATTTTCTTTAATTCTGCAATATTTTTTACCCAAAAAACTTTTATATTTTTTGGAATATTATTTTCTGGAATAAATTTTATAACTTTATTGTCAATTTGAATTTCTAATGTCTTATCGATTTTAGAGCTGACATTATTTAAGCTTCTATTTTCTTCACTACCTATAATCGTAGCTGCATTTAAACTTGTCACAAATAACATTATCGATATAATAAAAACATACCACTTTTTCACTACCATCCCTCAAATACTTTTTGATTAATAAAACTGGCACCAGCAGAAAATATTAATTTATTCACTTATTATTTTATCAAAAAAAAGTAAACGAAAACGTGGTAAATTTGCTGTTAATTTTATATTTCGAAAATTAATAATAATTACTCAATTAATATATCACCTGATATATTAATATAGTTAATTTTTTGTTTTATCTTTTTTACTAATAAAAAGTCATTGCACAAAGATTCATTTTCATTGAATTAATAGTTGACATTCATTATTAATAGTATTATAATTATACTGTTTAGAATAATTCTGATTAGTATAATTATTATTAGAATAATGGGGATGAGATTATGAAATTCTATAACAGAAAAAAGGAAATTGATTTCTTCAATAAAATAAATGAATTAAATAGGAAGGTCTTTATTGTTTTATACGGGCGTAGAAGAATTGGAAAAACTACTCTCATTAAAGAGGTTTATAAAAATAAAAAAAATACATTTTATTTTTTTGTTGAAGCAAAAAAAGAAGAAACTTTATTAAAAGAAATTAGTCTATTATTTTCAAAGGGAATATATACAAATTGGTATGACCTGTTTTCTGATCTATTTAAAAAGTTTAAATATATTATCTTTGATGAATTTCAAAATTTCTTTAAAGTGAACAAAGAAATTTTATATGCACTTCAACATGCTTGGGATGAAAATAGAAATAATAATAAATTAATTGTTCTAGGATCATATGTAGGAATGATAAAGAAAATATTTACAGATGAGAAAATGCCTATGTTTGGAAGAAATGATTATATTTTAAAGATCAAAGATTTTTCTTTAATGGATTCTTTAATTATGTTAAAAGACTTTGGTTATAATATTATAGAATCATTAGAAATATATGGAATAACAGGTGGAATACCTAAATATTTATGGTTGTTTCAAAATAAAAAAAATTTAAAAGATTTGGTCTATGAATTATTTGTTGATGATTTTGCCCCTTTAAAGGAAGAAGCAAAAAATATATTAATTACTGAATTTGGTTCAGAACATAGATCCTATTTTTCCATATTAGAATCTCTATCAGGTGGAATGAGAACAAGTTCTGAAATTTCAGATATTTCAGGCATTCCACAAACAAATTTGCCAAAATTTCTTAATGAATTAAGTGATATATACGAGATAATTGTAAAAGAAAAACCATTATTTGGGAAAAATAGCAAAAACTTTAGATATGTTATAAAAGATAGTTTTTACAATTTTTATTTTTATCACATATATAAAAATTATTCATTAATGGAGTTTGCACCTCAAAAAGCAATTGAAAAAATTAAAGATACTTTTAATACATTTATGGGGTTTCAATTTGAAGAAATTAGTAAAAGATTCATTATGGAAAATCCCGATTTATTCGGGTTTACACCCGAGAAGATTGGAAAAATTTGGGGAAAAGTTCCATACAAAAAAAACGAATCATATGATATAGATATAGTTGCGTATGATAAAAATAATATTGTTTTTACTGAATGTAAATGGACAAATAAAAAAGTAGATATCGATGTATATGATAAATTAAGATTAAGAAGTGAATTTTTGAATGTAAAAAACAAAAATATAATATATGCTATTTTTTCAAAAAGTGGGTTTTCAAATGAACTTCTCAAATTAAAAGGCAGTAATTTATATTTATTTAGCCCAAAAGATATAGAAAACATTTATAATTTATAGTAGCTCCCATGTTTTTTTTATTTTTATTACGATATCCAAGCATATACAACAACGCCAGGAGTTATTCCTGGCGTTGTCTATTTAATTGAAAATATCTATTAATTTAATTAGATGAATTTTTAAGAAGGTTAATAGCCTCTTCAAGAGTAATATCAAATATATTGTTAGTTAAATCTTCAATTGTTTTTATATCCAAATAATCAAGGTTATTTAAGTATGGAACAATATTATCTCCAAATTTTTTAAATAAAAGACTTTTTGCGATTGTTTTTTCTCCTTCGAATTTTCCTTTCTCAATTCCCTTTTCAAAACCCTTCTCAATACCTTTTTCAAAACTTTTCTTTAACGATTCATCTATTGCTTTTACAAAGTTTTCAAACATTCGAAAT